>NZ_JBVAYN010000006.1:0-112118 GCF_055420065.1 Massilimicrobiota sp. mt181 | reverse complement strand
CCTCCTTTTGCAACCCTTTTTTTCATTTTTTTTGCATTTTTTTGTTCTTCTTCTTTCTTCATCTTAAAAAAACCCCATTATAACTACACTTTTTCCTTTACCCATTTTTTAAATTTTTTTCATTTTTAATGATTTTAGACTTGGTCCATCTAATTTTCTTCCATAAACATCATATGTAGATTGATGACAAGGACAAATCCAGATCTTATTTTTCTTATCAAACTGTATAATACATTTCATATGTGGACAATAAGGCGAGAAAACATGACATAATCCTTGCTTATCCTTATATATAGCAAGTAGCTTACCATGATATCTGACTATCCCGCCTTCTTCTTTATGAATTTCATTCATTGTCAAATAATCAAATCTCGGTTTGATAAATCCCATATAATAATGATTCATGATCTTTCTTTGATACTCTTTTAAAAAAGAAAATGAAAAATACTGACAACTATATAATTCTTTATAAGCATTTTCTCTCTTTAAAATTAAATCTTTAATTAATGTTGCTGCAACTTGTGACAATGTCATTCCCCATTTTTGAAAGCCATAAATAACATATTCCTTGCTATCTGGTTTTATTTCTCCAATATATGGGACACCTCTTAATGGTACACTATCTAAGGCATACCAATTTTGACTTTCCTGATCAATATATAATCCACCATCTTTGACCGGTCTATAACTCTTATGAATATCTACGCTCAACAAACTTTTCATACCATTTTGTTTTCGATAATCAATATTTTCTTTAGTTTGAAATATTTTTGCAAAAAACATTCCTTTCTTTATAAAAGGATATCGCGTCGCATGAACAACATATTGACACTCTATCTGCTTATGATTGACATCTAAAATATAATTATTATGATTCCTTATAACACGTTCAACTTGACTATGTTCATAAAAATCGACTCCACTCTCTTGACACTTTTCAACTAAAGCTTTGATATATTTTAATGGATGAAAAACAGCCTGATGTTTTAAACCAATGGATTCTAAGTATTGTGGGTCTTTTAATGTCTCCACATGAAAAGCATGAAACAACTGTTCAATATCTTGAATCAGAGGAACATATTGTGGGTCATTGGTATACAAATAGGCTTCATTTTCGCAAAAATCACACTCAATATGTTCCTTTTCAATAATGGACTTGATTGTTTCCAAAGCCTCTACGTTAGATAAATAATAAAGATACGCATAATGAATATCATAATACTTATTTAATAAATCATAATTTATGCCATGAAGAACAGTCAATTTCCCCGTTGTATGTCCACTTGTATGATAGCCAATCATGTCCTTTTCAACCACAATCACACGATATGGTAAATCTTTTAACTGATAAGCCAAAGACACTCCTGCCATCCCTGCTCCAATAATCACTATATCTGCTTTTAAATCTGTATTAACTATTGGACACTCTGGCATCTTCACTGTTTTTTGCCAATATGATTGATTCATTCTCATCACCACGACTAAGTATATCCATTATTTTAATTTTCAAACAAAAAAGACTGAATTAATCAGTCCTCTTTTGATGTGGTAAAACAATTTCAATTTTTGTTCCAACATTTAACTCGCTTTTCAAATCAATCGTTCCCTTATAATGAGAAACAATATGTTTAACTATCGCTAAACCTAAGCCAGTTCCTCCTCGTTGTTTACTTCTTCCTTTATCCACACGATAAAATCTTTCAAATACACGTCCCTGGTCAGCTAATGGAATACCAATTCCTGTATCTTCTACAACAATCTTCATGCCATCACCCTGTGTTTCGATATCAATCGATACTTCACCATGATCCTTATTATATTTGATTGCATTTCCAATAATATTATTTAATAATGTATATATCTGTTGGTGATTCCCTTCATAAACAATATCGTCAAAATCATATTTCATATGGATATCGTGTTTCGCAATCTCAACTTCATAACTTTCTAAAACTTCATCCACAATACTTTTCATTTTAATTGGCATTATTTCTGCTTCAACATCCATACTTTCCAGTCTCGATAGCATCAATATGTCATTAATCAATCTCGACATACTGTCAACTTCCGTTTGAATCTTCTCTAACATTATTTGTTTTTGTTTATCATCCTGAACAACACCTTGAGCCAATAAATCACTATATCCTCTAATTGAAGTCATTGGTGTCTTTAATTCATGAGAAACATTAGAGAAAAATTCACTACGCATTTTCTCTGCTTTCTTAGAAGCTGTAATATCCACAAACAATAATGTAGTACCAAAATCCACTCGCGAAATATAACAAGCATAAATATTTTCTTCAATTTTAATTTCAACCTGTTGTTTCGTAATATTATTTTGTAAGGCTCGTATAATATCCGGGAAATACAAATAATCTAGAATGTGATCGTGAACTTTCATATTTCCCAATATCGAAATAGCTTTTTCATTAATACTGAGAATTTTATAGTTTTCATCCAATAAAACAAATCCTTCATTCATCTGCTTTAAAATTTCATCAATTTTTACTCTTTCCAACTTAACTTCTCGCATAGATTTACGAAGTCTATGCGATAAATTATAAATCGTATCAACAATAACATTAAATTCCTGATAATCATAGTCCTTTAAATCAACTCTAAAATCTTTACTCATATGATCCAGACTATCACTAATTTCAATAATAGGTTTAGATATTGTTACAGCGAGTTTTCTTGACAATATAAAAGCAATCACAAAGGAAACAACACTGCTTATCGCAAAAGCCGGTACAAGTGTTGATAAATAATCTGTAATGCCATGATAAGGTATAGAAAGACGCACGACATAATCATCATGATTATATAAAGCAACATAGAGAGTTTCCTCTCCAGTTGTCTCAGATTTTCTTTGGGCATAGCCTTCTCCGTTTTTAAGAGCTTCTTGAATCTCTTGACGCTCCAGATGATTTTCCGAAATAGAGTCTCTTGCAGTGTCCGCAACAACATCCCCCTGAACATCAATAACACTGATACGTGTATCATCACTATAAGCGAGTGGATTCAATTTTTCTATTTGACTTTCAAGAGGTGCATCATAATCCAATGCATAATCAATAAGCTTTAAAGAATAAAGCATATCATGTTTTGTGGTATCCAATATACCATTGGATACCAACATCGCAGATATCGTACAACTACTCAATAAAGCCACAATTAAAATGATAATAAAATAACGGAGGATAGACTTAGTCATATTTATCCTCCTCTTTTTCGACAAATCGATATCCTACCGAGCGAATTGTTTTAATATATTTTTCTCCATCATCATTTAACTTTTTACGAAGTGATCGTATATGCACATCTAATGCTCTTGATTCCCCAATAAAATCATATCCCCAAATATTATTTAATAATTCATCTCTTTCAACAACACGATCTTTATTTTCAATCAGATAAACAAGTAATTGATATTCTTTATGTGTTAAATCCATAGGTTCCTGATGATGTTTAACAACATGTGTGGATTTATCAATAGATAAAGAAGGTGTTTTTAAAACTTTTGATTTAGGATGAACTCTTCTTAACAATGTACGAACGCGTGCACAAAGCTCTAAAACCCCAAATGGTTTTGTCATATAGTCATCACTACCACTATCGAGTCCATGAATTTTATCAATTTCACTGTCTTTTGCACTCAAAATTAAAATAGGCATTTCAGTATTTGTTTCTCTAATTTTCTTAACTGCTGAAATTCCATCCATTTGTGGTAACATAACATCAAAAATAGCCAAATCTGGAGCTTCTCTTTTTATTTCTATAATGGCATCAATAGCATTATCAAATAAAGTTACTTGATATCCATTAGATTCAAGAGATAATTTAACTATCTCTTGAATATTCTCATCATCCTCAATGACAAAAATACGTTCGTTCATTATTATTTCCTCCTAAATCAATCTTTGATCATTTACAGATCCTGTTTGATTAAATTCTAACCATTCGCAAATGTTGACTGCATGATCGCCAACTCTTTCTAAGTATTTCGCAATCATTAAGAAATCAATACAATAATCAATTCTTTCACTGTTTTCCTTAATAATTTCTGTAACTTCCTGAATAACTTCTTTAAACAACGCATCAATTTCATCATCCATGCTTTTTACTAAACGTGCAGTTGATAAATCTTTTTTAATAAATGAATCAATAGCTTCATGAACCATAATCTTAGCTTTTTTAGCCATTGTTGGAATATGTTCAACAGTCTTATAAGCATGTTCTCCTTCAAAATTTAAGATAATTTCTGCAATATCAGCTGCCTGGTCACCAATTCTTTCCAAATCAGTAACAATCTTTAAAGCAGATGTTACATTTCTTAAATCCGTTGCAATTGGTTGTTGACGTAAGATCAAATTAAATGCTCTTGATTCAACAGTTCTTTCCATATCATTAATCAAACGGTCATTTGTAATAATTTCTTTTGCAAGAGCTTTATCCTGATTTTTAAATGCGTCAATCATATTTTCAATAGCAACTTCTACAAGATGACCCATCTTCGTTAAATCAACATTCAACTTCTCTAATTCTTCATCAAATAGTTTTCTAATCATTTTTACATACCTCCATTATATTTACTTTCCAATCAAAACACAACAATATTAACCAAAACGACCTGTAATATAATCCTCAGTACGTTTATCTTTAGGCATTGAGAAAATATCCTTTGTCTCTCCATATTCTACCATTTCTCCAACCAAGAAGAAAGCTGTATAATCAGCAATACGTGACGCTTGTTGCATATTATGTGTCACAATGGCAATTGTATATTTATCTTTTAATTCCATTAAAAGTTCTTCAATTTTTAATGTAGAAATAGGATCCAAAGCACTTGTTGGTTCATCTAACAAAATAACTTCTGGTTCTACTGCCAAACATCTGGCAATACATAAACGTTGTTGTTGTCCACCTGATAATCCAAGTGCTGATGTATGTAAACGATCAGCAACTTCATCATATAAGGCTGCAGCTTTTAAACTTTTTTCAACAATTTCATCTAATTTTTTCTTATTTTTAATCCCATGAATTCTAGGACCATAAGCAATGTTATCATAAATGCTCATTGGAAATGGATTTGGCTGTTGGAAAACCATCCCTACTTTTTTACGTAAAACTGTCGTATCAACACGTGAATCATAGATGTTTTCTCCATCTAAAGTAATTTCACCATCGATTTTTACATTATTAACATAATCATTCATTCTATTTAATGTCTTTAAGAATGTAGATTTTCCACATCCAGAAGGACCAATAAACGCTGTAATCTTATTTTCAACAATATCTAAATTGACATCTTTTAATGCATGTTTCTCTCCGTAATGGAGATTTAAATTCTTAGAACTAATTTTTACACTCATCTTTAAACCCTTCCTTAATCAACCTTATTTACATCAAATCTTTTTGAAATCCATTTTGCTAAGAAATTCAATACCAAAACAACAATAACCAAAATTAATGCAATAACAAATGCAACGTCATAGTTAGCTTTCGCCATTTCTAAGTACAATTGAATTGTTAGAGTTCCACCACTTGAGAATAAATGTTCAAACAATCCTCTTGGCATTGCTGCTAAGCTTCCGGCTGTAAATAATAGTGCTGCAGATTCAGCAACAATTCTTCCCATCGCTAAAATGACACCAGTTAAGATTCCCGGAATTGCACTTGGAAGAAGAACAGTTCGAATCATATACCATTTTGTTGCTCCAATTCCTAATGCTGCTTCTCTATAACTTTTTGGCACTGCCTGCAAAGCAACCTGTGTATTTCTAGAAATGATTGGCAAGATCATAATAGCTAAAGTCAATGCCCCAGTTAAAATAGAATATCCTAAACCCAATAAATTCCCAAAAAACAACATACCAAATAAACCATAGATAATAGATGGAATACCTGCTAAAACTTCAGTTGTAAATGAAATAATTTCAACAAATTTTTTATTTTTTGCATACTCATTTAAATAAATGGCTCCACCAACACTAATAGGACCAGCAATCAGCAATGTTACAACAATCATATAAACTGTATTAATAATATTAGGTAAAATTCCGACTGTATCCTTTAATACACTTGTTGCATTGACAAGATATCCAAAGTTAAAACTAGGAATACCTCTTATTAAAATATATCCAATAATAACAACCAATAGACCTACCGAAATCACAGTGGATAATTGAATGAGGAAACTCAATACTTTATCACTCATTCTGCTCTTTTTATTAAATATACTATTGTCCATCTTCTCCACCTCGTTTTAAAATAAATGTTAAAATCAGGTTAATTGCTAAAATAAAGACAAATAAAACCAAACCAATTGTAAACAACACTTCACGATGTGTTCCTGAAGCATATCCCATTTCAGAAACAATTCCTGTTGTTAAAAAACGAACAGAGTTAAATGGAAGCGGGAAATTAACTGAGTTTCCTGCGACAAGCAAGATGGCCATTGCTTCTCCAATCGCTCTTCCAACCCCTAAAACAACCGCTGACATAATACCATTTTTAGCAGCTGGCAAAACAACTTTAAAAATTGTTTGCATTTGACTAGCGCCTAATGCTAATGAACTTTTGCGATAATCATCAGGTACAGACTTTAATGAAGTTTCTGTAATATTAATTAATGTTGGTAAAATCATAATTGCTAATACCAAAATAGCAGAAATCAAATTGGCTCCACCGGTAAACTGATGTGTCTTTGATCCAGCAAAAATCATTAATTCCAACTGATACATTAATGGGTTAATGATCAATATTCCTAATAACCCATAAACCACTGATGGAATACCAGCTAATAGCTCAACTGCTGACTTAACAACATTACGAACTTTAGGATTGGCAATCTCTGCCAAATTGACTGCTGTTAAAATACCAATTGGCACTCCAATCAAAATTGCGAAAAACACACCAACAATTGATGTTAAGATAATGTTAAGAATACCATATTGCGGATCTGCTGCAGTTGGTGCCCAAACATTACTAAACAAGATTTCTGTCAAACCTACCTTAAAAATAGCAGGAGTTCCAGAAACGAACATATATGCAGTAATTCCCACAACAGCAACGATAGATACAACAGCACAGCATGTAAAAATAATGGCTGCTATTTTTTCTACCATTGATTTTGTTTTCCTATTTGCAATAATAGATGTCATCTTTCTTTCCATATTAAACCCCTTCTTTTATCTTTAGACTCCTTAAATCATTGCTAGTGTATATCTTTTCTATCAAAAGAAATAGCAATATTTTGTATAAAAAATGTTAAGTTTATGTTAAGAAATACGTTTTTTAATGATTTCTTATTGTTTTTACTTAACATTTTCTTTACAAATCTTTTTTCTAAAGACATAAAAAAAGAGCAAATCATTGCTCCTTTTTATAACTATTTTGCTGAAACTAAACCAACTGATGAAATAACTTCTTGTCCTGCATCACTATTAATGAAGTCAAATACAGCTTGAACTTGTGCTGATTGTTCACTAACTTCACCTTTAGTAGCCATAACGAATGGTCTTTGTAAAGTATATGAACCATCTTTTACTGTTTCTTCACTTGGTGCAACACCATCTAATTGTAATGCTTTAACATTATCATTTAATGCATCTAATGAAATATATCCAATTGATCCTGGTGTAGATTGTACAGCTGCAGCAACAGCTCCTGTTTCATTTAATGTTTGAGCTAATTTACATTGATCAGCAATATCTAAGATTTCTTCAAATGCATCTCTTGTTCCTGAACCACTTTCACGTCCAATAACAACGATATTTTGGTCAGCTCCACCTACTTCACTCCAGTTAGTGATTTTTCCAGTGTAGATATCTTTTAATTGTTGAGTTGTTAAGTTAGTAGCAGTATTAGCTGCATCAGTGACAACTGCGATACCATCTAAAGCAACAATATTTTCTACTAAACCACCTGCTTTTTCTTCATCAGTTAAAGCTCTTGATACATCTCCGATATCAGCAGTTCCATTTGTAACTGCTTCAACCCCAGCACTTGAACCAGTAAATTGTGGTTCTAATTGTAAATTTGGATAAGTTTCCACAATAGCTTCTTTTAATCCATTAACAAGTTTTTCCATTGATGTTGAACCATTTAATGCAACTGTTCCACTCACATCTCCACTTCCTGAAGCAGCATCATCACTACCTCCACCATTATTTCCGCATCCTACCAAGCTAAAGCTTAATACACATGCTAATAATAAAGCTCCGAATTTTTTCATATTTTAACCCTTCCTTTTTTATCATTCGTCTTTATTGACACACATAGTGTATATCTTTTTAGGTAGTGGAAAAATCATATTTTTGTATAAAATTTGTTAAGTTTATGTAAAAAATATTGATTATTGAAAGCAATAATCTAGATAAAATCCTAAACCACCGCTTAAAACGTAAACTTTTTGATATCCTCTTTGCATAAGAATTCTAGCACAATTATAAGCTCTGACTCCTACGGCACAATAAATCACAATTGTCTGCTTTGGATCCAATTCCTGATATCGTTCTACCAATTCTCCATATGGAATATGATAAGAGCCTGCAATATACCCTGCTTTTCTCTCATCGTTTTCTCTGACATCTAATGTGATGACATCTTCTTTAACTTGCTGATATTCATCGGGCAACATCAAACGAACATAACCATTTTTGATATTTTCGGCAACATAGCCTACCATATTGACTGCATCTTTAGCGGAAGCAAATGGTGGAGCATAAGCAATATGTAAATCCTTTAAGTCTGTCACTTTTCCATGATAATGAATGGCTGTTGAAATGACATCAATACGTTTATCAACACCTTCATAGCCAACAACCTGTGCTCCTAGAATTTTTTCTTCAAGATCATAAATCACTTTGATTGTTAATGGCTTTGCTCCAGGATAATATCCAGCATGAGATTTTTGTTGAATAATCACGACTTCATAATCTTGATGTCTGACTAAACCATTTGCCTGTAACTGCTTTTCATTAAAACCTGTACTGGCTGCTGCCATCTTGAAAACTTTAATAATACTACTTCCTAATGATCCTTGATATTTTTGAGTATGCCCCATTAAATTATCAGCTAAAATTCTTCCTTCTTTGTTGGCTGGCCCTGCCAAAGGAATCATTGTTTTTTGATGATTAATATAATGTTCAACTTCAATAACATCTCCAACGGCATAAATGTCTGGTATGTTGGTTCTTAAATATTCATCCACAACAATGCCACCTTTTTGGTTACATTGAATACCTGCCGCTTTGGCTAATTCACTTTGTGGTTTCACACCGACTGAAAGAATCACCAAATCATAACTCTTTATAAAACGATCTGTCTTAACTTGTATTTTTGATTGATCATCTTCAAAAGCCAATAATTCAGTATTCAAATACAAATGCACACCCTTTTTATTTAAATATTTATGTATTGGCTGTACCATTTCAAAATCTAAATTATTTAAGATTTGTGGTCCTTTTTCTACAACATCAACTTCCACATTTAATTCCTTTAAATTTTCTGCTGTTTCAATACCTACAAATCCTCCACCAATAATACATGCTGTTTGAATATTTTCCGTTTCCACTTTTTGACGTATTTTTTCAAAATCATCAATTGTCCACAATTGTTGAATATCTGGATGATCAATCCCCGGAATTGGTAATCGAATAGGAGATGATCCTGTCGCAATAACCAGTAGATCATAATTTTCTTCATAAGTTTCTCCACTTAAATGATTATAAACAGAAACGCTTTTACTTTCAGGATGAATGGCTGTGACTTCATTCGCCACTCTGACATCAACCTGAAAACGATCTTGAAATAATTGTGGTGTCATCAATAACAAATCATCTTTTCCTTGAATTTCTCCAGAAACATAATAAGGCAAACCACAGTTAGCATAAGACACATAATTTCCTTTTTCAAAAACAATAATTTCTACATCTTTATTTAGTCTTCTAAGTCTTGCTGCCGTTGTCGCTCCTGCAGCAACTCCTCCAATAATTAAAACTTTCATTCTTTTCACCTTCCTATATCTATTGTAAAGAACTTTGAAAGCAAAGTAAAATAACGTGCATGAAAAAAAGTATTTTATGATTTTTCATAAAATACCCAATCACTTATAAATCACAGATTCCTTGATTCTCTCCATAAATAGAATACCAATCACTATTAAAATCATCGACTGCTTCTTCTATATTTGGATTCTTAAAGACTTGCTTTAAGACTGCTACTGGTGCTGTGATAGATTGTGCTCCATTATTGAAGGCATCTCTAACCTGCTGTACACCTTTAAATGAGGCTGCAAGAATCTTGCATTCATATCCATCCATGATGATTCTATTGGAAAGCTCGTTGATCAGTTCCATTGGATCGGCTCCTAGATTTCCTATTCTATTGACATATGGCGCAATATAGTCCGCTCCTGCTGCCAATGCCATATATGCTTGCATCAAATCATAGACAGCTGTCGCTGTGACATGATGTCCTTCTGCTTTTAAGATCTTGATGGCTTTGACACCTTCATAAGAAACAGGCACTTTGATATAAACATCTTCATCGATTTCCTTTAAGATGCGATGTGCTTCCTTGACCATTCCATCACAGTCTTTAGCGATGACCTGAATATGAAGGCTTCTTTCCTTTCCAATAATTTCTCTGATTTGTCGCATATGATCAAAGAAATGAGCCGGGCTTGTTGCTTTGACAATTGATGGATTGCTTGTCACTCCAACTATTGGCATATACTCTACTGCTTCTTGAATTTCCTCTAAATTCACTGTATCAATAATAAATTCCATAATATCCTCCTTATAAACTCTGTTCAGTTCTTCCAATGATATCATCCTGTGTTGCCTTAGATAACACATTAAAGAAAGCCGAATAACCTGCAACTCTTACAATCAGATCCTTATGCTTCTCAGGATGTTTTTGAGCATCAATTAAAGTTTCTTTTGATACAACATTATATTGGACATGATATCCTTCTAATCTATTAAAGAATGTCTTCATTAACATTTCTAGTTTCTGTTTATTTTCTTCTGTTGATAACATTTGTGGTGTGACTTTCTGGTTCAATAAAACACCACCAGTAATTTCATGCGTTGGCAATTTGGCAACTGATTTAAAGACAGCCGTTGGTCCACTCTTATCACAGCTATGAGCTGGTGAACATCCTTCAGCAAGTGGTGTATGTGCCTTTCTACCATCTGGTGTTGCCATTGTGCCAAATCCTTGTCCAACATTAGCAGAAATAGAAGATGTCCCTGCGTAACGAATACCACCAATTGGTCCTCTACCATAACGTGTATTTGGATATTTCTTCATTTCATCAATATAAGATGCATAAGCCTCAATAACCAATTGATCAACCTCATCATTATCATTACCATATTTTGGAGCTTCATTGATTAACATTTGTTGGATTTTTTGACTTTCTTCACTACTAAAATCATCAACAAGCGCATCCCATAATTGTTGCTGAGTAATTTTCTTTTCATCAAAAACAAGTTTTTTAATAGCTGCTAGACTATCAGCCATATTGGCAATACCTACTTGTAGTCCTGAAATAAAATCATAGATAGCTCCACCTTCTTTAATCGTCTTTCCACGTCCGATGCAATCTTCTGTAAGAGTTGAACATAAAACATCTGGAACATCTCTTTCAGAAGCCAAATCAATTGCATTTTCAACAATAACACTCATTCTTGTTAATTCTCTTACGACTTTATCCCATGCTTCCATAAGCTCCTCATAAGATTTCATTTCTGTAAAATATCCACATGGCTCAACAAAACGTTTTCCAGAAGTCATATCAACACCATTGTTCATCGCAATCAATAAAATACGAGGGAAATTCATATAACTCATACCTGTACAACGATAACCCCATTTTCCAGGCACAGCTGTTTCTACACAACCGATAGCTGAATAATTATAAGCATCTTCTTCTTTTACACCTTTTTCAATAAAAGAAGGAATAATGACTTCATCATTATTAAAAGCAGGCATTCCAGTACCTAATTTCATGACTTCTATTGCTTCATCAAAGAATTTTTGATTGATATGAGCATGATATCTGACTGTTAAATTAGGCTGTGGCAAACGTGTCTGTGCTACTGATTTTAAAACCAGGAAAGATAACTTATTGACTGCATCTTTTTTATCCGTTGTCTGACCACCAATCGTTACATTTTGATACATTGGGCTTCCTGCACTTGAAAAAGTGTGAGCTTGTGAACGTACTTTATTAATTGTGAGAGTTTTGATCCATAAATTCGTAAGCAATTCTACCGCCGCATCTTCAGTGATAAGATTCTGATCTAAATCATGTTGAAGATATGGATACATATATTGATCAAAACGCCCATAAGACAAAGAATGCCCATTAGATTCAATCTGTAAAATCAATTGAATAAACCACACAGATTGAATTGCTTCATGAAATGTTTGTGCGGGTTCATAAGGCACTTTAGCACAAATACGACTGATTTCCAGTAATTCTTCTTTTCTTAAACCGGTTTCATTTTCCGCTTTTGTTTTGGCTAGTTCACTAAAACGATTGGCAAATGTTTTCACTGCTTCAATAACAATTAAAACAGCTTTATAAAATTGATATTTATCAATATTTTCAGGTACACATAAATCCAGTTCCTGTTTCAATTTTAAAACTCTTTCCTCATACCCTTTTAATCCAATTTCTAAAACTTTCTGATATTCTACAGCTAAATGCGCATCTCCTGAATTGAGTTTTCCTTCCATCCCAAAGAATCCTGTTTCCATAAAAACACTGACTTCTTCAGGAAGCAAAGCTTCTCCCTTAGCCCTTAAGTTATTATTTTCCCAAAATGGTGCAATTGAGCGCAAAGCTTCTTTTGTTTCTTCTGTAATATAGAAAACATCTCCATCACGTTTTTCAAACGTATCTAATTCCTCCATTACAAACTTCATTGTATATTCAGGAAAAATCGGTGCATCTTTATTAGAAGACGCCTGATTTCCTACAATTAAAGTCTCATCTTCAATATAAATAGACATTTTCTCTAAAATATTTTTCAACATCAATGCTCGCTTCATAACAGCTGGCTGGTTCTGATATTTTTGATAGGCTTCTGTCGCCAATAATGCTCTTTGTGCATCGATATATGGCTTTTTATCCAACACTGCCTCTCTAAAATGATTCATACGTGGTGTTAAATCTCCAAAGTGTTCAACATTTTTCATGAAATTTCCTCCTTTTATTTCATTTGAAAGTTTTTAAAGTTCATTTTTCAATTAAATCTTATCACACCCTGATATATTGTCAATAAAATATTTCAAAAAAAATATTATTTATTTCATTTGAAAGTTTTTATTTACCATATTTATTATTTATGATAAGATAGGAATAGAAAAGAGGAATACTTATGTCAAAAGGAATTATTTTCAACATTCAAAAATTCAGCATTCATGATGGTCCAGGTATTAGAACGACTGTCTTTTTAAAAGGTTGTCCATTAAGATGTGAATGGTGCTCTAATCCTGAATCGCAACTTGAGAAAGTTCAAATTCTCTATGATGTTCAATCATGCGTTCATTGTCTTCAATGCGTCAACCATTGTCCTCAGCATGCCTTAACGCATCAAGACGGTCATATTCATGTACAATTCGATCAATGTATTGGATGTTTGAAGTGTATTGAAACATGTCCACAAAAAGCTTTGTCTGTGGAAGGAGAATACCAAAGTATTGAGGAAATCGTTCGTATCTGTCTACAGGATTTACCCTTTTATGAAGAATCAGATGGTGGTGTCACGATTTCTGGTGGAGAAGGTATGAGCCAACCTACATTCGTGAAAGACCTTGTTTTGGCTTTAAAAGAGCATCAGATTCATGTTGCGATTGAAACGACTGGCTATGTTGAACCTGTTATCTTTCAGGATTTAGCACCATTATTTGATCTATTATTATTTGATGTTAAACATTATCAAAGTGAAAAACATTTTTTAAAAACAGGTGTTCATAATGAACGTATTATCGAAAACTTAAAGTGGGCACATGAACATCATATTGAAATTTTACCACGTATTCCTGTCATTCCTGATTTTAATAATTCTTTAGAGGATGCTAGAGGATTTGTTGAACTCTTTCAATCCCTTCATATCAAACGTGTACAGTTATTGCCATTTCATCAGTTTGGTGAAAAAAAATATGAAATGTTAAATAAAGAATATGCCTATAAAAATAAAAAAGCCCTTCATAATGAGGACTTAAAAGATTATCAAAATGTATTTATTCAAAATCAGATTGATTGTTTTTTCTAGGAGCTTAGCTCCTTTTTTATTTGACTTTTTGAACTGTAATGCCTTGAAGTGTCAAATATTCTTCACTTTCTGCAGGAATCTGATCATCTGTAACAACACAGGAAACCTGATTTGTTGGCAATAAATTCACCAATCCTACCTGCTGAAATTTTGATGATTCTGTAATGACAACGACATGCGTTGCCTGTTTTGCCATATCTCTGACTGTTTCACTACGCATATAGTCATTACCAGTAAAGCCCGTGTTTTTAGAAAAGCCATCTGTTCCAATAAAGAACTTATCTACAAAAAAAGCTTCCACACATCGTCTTGTCATGGGTCCAACAACAACTTGTGCTTCTTTTTGATATTCTCCTCCCAGCAAAATTATTTTGATTTGAGGAAATTGGCGAATATAATCAGCTATAAATGATGAATTAGTAATAATGGTCACATCTTTTTTCGTTGTCGCAATCTCCTGCGCCAGCAGGGCACAGCATGATCCTGATTCAATCATCAGCGTTTCCCCATCTTCAATAAACGCACAGGCAGCTTTCGCAAGCTTCTGTTTGACTTCATAATGATAAGCCAAACGATTATTCATATCATCTTCTCCATTTAAAGTCGCAAAGCCATGTTCTCTAATGATCAGGCCCTTTTTTTCTAATAAATCCAAATCTTTTCTAATTGTGACCTGTGACACCCCTAAAGATTGTGATAACTCTGTGACATCTACTTTCTTTTTTTCAGTTAAGAGTTCTAATATTTTTGTATGTCTCATTTCCATCTTTTTCATATTCATCACCTAAAACATACATTATCATATTTAAATTTCAAACGCAACTTTTTAGGTCATAGAAAAAAAGTAATCCGAAGATTACTTTTCATCATACACATGATTGTGTTTGTTAAAGGATGGGATTTATCATTATAGTTACAAGTATGTCTAGATCTAATCTGGCTTTTATAATCTAAATGACGATGAATAGGAGTATGAGGGTAACTATAATTCAATCAATATCCTTTTTTAAGTATTATATATCTGATTTTGCACGCTGAGATATATAATGGTTAGTTTTTGCTAACTTCTTTATTTAATTAATAGTTAGCTTTAACTAACTACAATTATAGTATACAATATTTTCATATATTGTCAATAGTTTTCATCAATATTTTTGAAAAATACATTGTTTTTATCACACTTATTTTTTCATTCATTAACTATTGATACAATCTGATAACCTGCCTCTTCCACAACTCGGTACAAATCAGATTCATGAAGAGGTCGATCATAAGAAACCACAGCTGTTTCTGATTGAAGATCCACTTTAGCACTTGCTCCATCTATTGTATTAATGGCATTCATAACATGTTTGACACAGTTATCACAATGCATTCCTTGAATTTTTAAAGTCATTTTACCGATTATCGGTGAAGACAATACCTTTTCTTCAGCATTTAAATTTTCATGACTTCCACCACAACAAGCTCCTTCACCTTTAAAATGTTTAATACTTCCTTTCAATGCAAATCCTAATAAAATAATGACAATAATGATAATAATCACATCAACCATGATGATCCCTTCTTTCCTGGAACTTTAAATCACGACGCTTATTGAACCACTTTTTTATTTGTTGAAATCCTAAAAAGGCTAACATGCCTATAATATAAACACCAATCACAATGATGAACATATAAAACATTGAACCCGTTGAATTTCCCATTTATATTTTCCTTTCTTCTTTCCTTTTATCAGCAAAATACGTTTCTTTTAAATGACTGAAATCTCCACAACCACTACATCCCGCACAAATGCCTTGACAGCCATTTTGCGTTGCATTTTTCTTTTGACGATGTCGACGGAAAATGACAAATCCACAATATCCCATAATTAATAAAAGCACAATAATATCTGCCATTTTTTTCAACTCCTTTGATATGCCAAAACTGGACACCAAAGTATCCAGTTATTTGACTATGAATTCACTTGAACTGATCTTCTAGAATAAACTTTCTGATTTTTATATGGATCAGGTCTAAACAATAAGAATAATATCACAGCTGCTAAGACAAATGCAATAGCTGTCCAGATTCCAAAAGCACCACCCATTAAGAATGTTCCAATCTGATAAATACATAAACATACAACATAGGCAAAAACATTTTGGAAAACAATTGCAAACCAGAACCATTTACGAGATTGCATCTGTTGAGCCATCGTTGCGATAGCGGCAAGACATGGTGAATCTAATAAGTTGAAGATCAAAAATGAGAAAGCAGATAAAGTTGTTGGGAACCAAGCCTGCACACCTTGTGCAACATTCACTGCATCTTCGACATCACCAGCGACATTTGCTAATAATCCCATTGTTGATACAATTGCTTCTTTCGCAGTAAATCCTGAAAGTGATGCTGCAACAGCCTGCCAGTTTCCAAATCCAAGTGGTTTAAAGATTGGAGCAATAAATCCACCAATCATAGCTAATAAGCTATCGCCACTCTCTACTAATCCGAATTGTCCATCTACAAATCCATAAGCACCTAAGAACCACATCACAACACATGCCAAGAATAAGATTGTACCAGCTTTAATGATGAATCCTTTCAATCTTTCCCATACATGCAATAATACAGTTTTAGCTGATGGAATATGATATTGAGGTAATTCCATAACAAATGGAGCAGGTTTACCAGAAAATGGTTTTGTTTTCTTTAAAATAATAGCAGCAACCAATACAGCAACAATTCCCATAAAATACATCATTGGCGCAACAAATGAACTTTCTGTATATCCAGCAGCTTCTCCAGCAACCACTCCACCCATCAATGCTATAACAGGTAATTTCGCTCCACATGGAATGAAAGTTGCTGTCATGATTGTCAAACGACGATCATTATCTTGTTCAATTGTTTTAGAGGCCATGATTCCAGGAATTCCACATCCTGAAGAAATCAATAGTGGAATAAAGCTCTTTCCAGATAATCCAAAGTGTCTAAATACACGGTCCATGACAAAGGCAATACGTACCATGTATCCACAATCTTCTAAAATAGATAAGAATAAGAATAAAATAGCCATCTGTGGTACGAAACCAAGAACAGCTCCTAAACCACCAATAATTCCATCTACAACCAGTCCTTGAACAACTTCACCAGAACCAATGCTTGTCAAGAAACCTCCAACAGCATCTTGAATCGCTACAACAAAGACATCATTTGTCCAATCTGTCACCCAAGTTCCTACCGTTGTGACAGAAACATAATATACAACAAACATAACGGCTATAAAGATAGGAATACCTAAAATACGATTCGTCACAATTTTATCAATTTTATCTGAAACCGTTAATTTTTCTCCACCTTTTTTCACAGTTGTAGAAATAATCTTTTGAATAAATTGATAACGTTCATCTGTGACAATACTTTCCATATCATCATCATGTTTCTTTTCTAATACTTGACGTTGTTGATCAATAGTAGCTTTATTTTGAATTTGATTACCAATACTTTCAATCACCTTGCTGTCATTTTCCAATAATTTAACAGCATACCATCTCTTCTTCCCTTCACTGATAGAAGCTGGAAGCAATTTTTCTACTTCAGCAATTGCTTTTTCTAAATCTGATGAGAAGATATCTTTTGGTAAAGCTACTTCTTTTTTATGTGCAACTTTAATAGCTTCATCAATCAAAGCATTTAATCCCGTCTGTTTTAAAGCTGATGTTTCAATAATTGGACAGTTCAACAACATTGAAAGACGTTTTGTATCAATTTTGATATTTCTTTTTTCTAATAAATCTGCCATATTTAACGCAATGACAACAGGAACACCTGTTTCAATTAATTGTGTTGTTAAATATAAGTTTCTTTCAATATTTGTTGCATCAACCAAATCAATGATAACATCTGGATTTTCATTTAAAATGTAGTCACGACTGACAACTTCTTCCAATGTATATGGTGAAAGAGAATAAATACCAGGTAAATCAGTAATGATGATATCTTCATCTTTTCTCTTTCCTTTTAATTTTCCTTCCTTTTTCTCTACTGTAACACCTGGCCAGTTTCCAACATATTGGTTCGCTCCAGTAAGAGCATTAAACATTGTTGTTTTTCCACAGTTAGGGTTACCCGCAAGAGCAATTTTAATATTCATATTTCTATATCCCCCTTTATTTGACCATCACGCACTGAGCATCCATTTTTCGTACAGATAACTCATATCCTCTGACCGTAATTTCCACAGGATCTCCCAATGGCGCAACCTTTCTAATATATAGGCTTGTTCCTTTTGTGATTCCCATATCCATAATACGGCGTTTATAAGCACTATCCCCTTCTATCTTTGTAACAGTGACTGTACTTCCAACTTTCGCTTCGCTTAAGTTCATCGTCATCTCTCCTCCCTTTGGCTATACCATAATATGACGTGCCATATCTTTATTGATGGCAATTCTTGAATCTTTAATATTGACAATGACATTACCTTCAATGGCTGATAAAACTGTAATTTCACTGCCAGCAACGAAACCAAGATTTTCTAAAAAACGTCTTGTTTCTTCATTGCCACCTATTTTGCGAATTGTATTCACTTCTCCAACACCAGCTAATGTTAATGGCATCATAATCATTCCTTCCTTCAATTAGTTAAAGCTAACTTATTCTTAAAAATAATAAGTTAGGCATTACTAACTTCATAATTAGAATACTCCCATTTGTCATATTTGTCAATATCGATAAGCAAAAAAGTAGTCATTTTCAAATTTTTATGTATAATTATAATCTTAAAAGGAAAAACATAAATTCTCATAAGACGTTAAAAGATGGTCATTGATCAAAAATCAATAACCATCTTGATTTTATAGTGTTGTATAATTTTGATTGTCAATTACAAAAGTATTCCCCTCTACAAATAATGTAGTTGTACCTTGTTCTTTGCTTTGTGATTTCAAAATAGGCATAGCTAAATATATTGTTCTCGTCTGACCAGATAGAATACTTCCTTTTTTTGAAATAGATTTATGATCTTCACTTTCTAGAAGAATCTGTGAACTTATCGTCTCTCCATCAATCTCATATTCACAATAAACATAACTGCTTGGATCAATATCCTGAGATGATGTATTTTTTAACGTTAGTGATAATACTACAAATATTTGATCTTCACTATCTGTGGGATAATAACTATAAAAAATACCTTTTTGTGATGGTTCAATACGTTCACTTTGTTGATAGTTCAATATTGTTAATTCAGATTGAGAACACACAATCATATCTCCTACAGATTTCATTTGTGAACTTTCCTGAACTCGTTCTAATGAAAATGTATATTGATAATCTTTTTGATTCATCACACGAAGTGTTAAAACTGCAGTTTCAGTATTATTTTCTTTTTCGACTTCACAATAAAGATGTATATATCTTTCTTCTTGTGGTTTTAATGTATCTGTTGTACTGATTTGCGTATAATTCAAGTTTTCAATTGCCATTTGTATATCATGTTTTTGATTATGAAATTCAATTTCTCCACTATATATATCAGCAAGCTCATATTCTTGATCTGATAGATTTTTTGTCTTGACCACAACATCAATAAAAATATGATAATCATCTGCTGGTTTTAAATATTGATAGCTTTTGTTTTTATTTGTTGGTGCAATTTCATCAGTTAAGGATGTACGCATAATTTCAAATTCCAGTTGCTGATTGAACGTATAATTTTCAGAAGACTCTAAAACATTGACTTCTGGTTCTGTAGCTGTTTCTGCTTGTGTAGATTGTGGCGATGAACATCCAAATAAAATAAATGCCATTAAAAAAACAATAATTTTCTTCATATACATCTTTCCCCTTTGACATTATTCTATCATAGAATTCATTTTCATCCAAAAATTTTATCAAAAACGTAAAAAATGCAGACATAAATCTGCATTTTTATTCGATAACTCTAGCTTTAATCACATATTTCAAATCTTTAAAACTTTGTATATCAATAGCATCTTGAGTATCAATAATGGTATAGGCATATTCACCCTTAGCTTTATTAACCATATTTTCAATATTGATATGCTTATTTGCCAAAAATGTAGCAAACTGTGCTAACATATTTGGAACATTTTTATGAATTAAACAAATACGATATTTCGTTGTACGTGGTTCTTTGACTGATGGTAAGTTGACAGAATTTGTAATATTTCCATTTTCCAGATAATCTTTCATTTCTTTAACCGCCATAATGGCACAATTATCTTCGGATTCAGGTGTAGAAGCACCTAAATGTGGCATGACAATAATATCTTTTTGATTAATAATATCTTCCGTCGCAAAATCCGTTATATATTTTTTGATTTTCCCCTGTGCAATTCCATCTAAGATATCTTGAGAGTTGACCAAATCTGCTCTTGCAAAGTTAAGAAGGCGTACACCATCTTTCATTTTCGCAATGTTTTCTTTATTAATCATGCCTTTTGTTTCTGGCGTACTTGGCGCATGTAATGTGATATAATCACATTCACTAAAAATCACATCTTCATTTTGAGCATTCTTGACCCACTTGCTCATACCCCATGCTGCATCGACTGAAATATATGGGTCATAGCCATAAACTTCCATGCCTAATTTAATAGCCGCATTCGCAACTCTGACACCAATAGCCCCTAATCCAATAATCCCTAATTTTTTACCTTCTAGTTCAGGTCCCACAAACTGACTTTTCCCCTTTTCAATCAGTTTTCCTACATTATCTTGACCATCCAATGTTTTCACCCAATCAATTCCTTCAACAATCTGTCGTGAAGATAAAAACAATGCGCATAAAACAAGTTCCTTGACTGCATTGGCATTCGCTCCTGGTGTATTAAAGACAACAACCCCATTTTCACTGCATTTATCAATAGGAATATTGTTAACACCAGCACCAGCACGTGCAATAGCTTTTAATGATTGCGGAAAATCATAATCATGCAAAGTGGCAGAGCGTACGAGAATACCATCCTCATCATTTTGATCTTCTCCTACAAGATATTGTTCCCCAAACAAATCTGTTCCTTTAGGAGAAATCTTATTCATTAATTTCATTTTATACATTTTGATCACCTATTTTCTTCTTCAAATTTTTTCATGAAGGCAACTAATGTTTCAACGCCTTCTTTTTCCATTGCATTATAAATAGAAGCACGAATCCCACCTACAGAACGATGACCTTTTAAATTCGTCATACCTGCAGCCACTGATTCTTTCACAAACTTTGCATCTAAATCGGCATTCGGACACGTAAAAGTGACATTCATTAAAGAACGATTATCCGGATCACTATGTGCAATATAGAAATCTGACTGATCCAAGTAATCATATAACAGCTTTGCTTTCTCTTCATTTCTTTTCTGCATAACTTCAAGTCCACCCAATGAATCAATCCATTTCAAAACTTCTCCTAATACATAAATTGAAAAAGTTGGTGGTGTGTTATACATAGAATCATTTTTAGCCATAGTATCATATTCCATCAGTACAGGAATCTTTTCCTGATGGTCTTTGATCAAATCTTCTCTTACAATAACTACTGCCAATCCAGCAATTCCCATATTTTTCTGTGCACCAGCATAAATCATTCCATAATCATTGACATTGATAGGTTTAGATAAAATGTTAGAAGACATATCCGCTACAATTGGAATTCCTTTTGTATCGGGAACATATTTCCATTCCGTTCCATAAATCGTATTATTAGAACACAAATGCACATAAGATGCATCTGGTCTGATATCTAATTCATCCTGTGTTGGAATATGCTTAAATTGACGAACACTACCATCATAGGCAATATGAACATCTCCAAATTTCTGTGCCTCTTGGGCAGCTTTTTTGGAAAAAGATCCTGTAATGATATAATCAGCTTTTCCATTTTTCATCAAATTCAGTGGAATCGTTGAAAATTGTTGTGTCGCCCCACCTTGAATAAACAATATCTGATATTGATCAGGAATATTCATTACTTTTTTTAACATCGCTTTCGTTTCATTAAAAATTTCAAGATAGGATGATGATCGATGACTCATTTCCATTACACTCATACCACTATCGTTATAGTTCAACATTTCTAAAGATATTTTTTCTAATACAGATACAGGTAATGTTGATGGACCTGCTGAAAAGTTATAAACTCTTTTTGTTGTCATATCGACACCCTCCTTTTTAAAATATTGATGATATTATATATGATTTATACAAATTAATCAAATTATTTTATATTTTTTCATAATTTGTAATTATTTTTATCAAAATTGTATACAATTTCATATATTTATCATTCATCCTTTCCAATATATTCATTTCTTATCAAAAAAAGAACCAGCATTTTTGCTAGTTCATTCGTAATGTTGCTTCATGAATATAATTTCCTACATCCTGTGGCTGATGTGCATCAGATGCATAAATCAGCTCTACATTATTCTCTTTAAAAATCTGTAAAAGTTCATCAGATAAGCCCATATCGGGATGATGATAACGATAGTAACATCCAACATTATTCTCAGCTTTCATATGATTTGCTTTTAAAAGCTCAGCCATTTGTTGATAAGTTGGCTTCAAATCATATGTAGGATAGATTTGAAAAAGTTTAATCGTATCTGGATGAGCCAGTTGTGTAAACAATTGTGATTCTATTAACTGAAAGACAAGCTCATAATAACGTTTATAGATATCATTGGCATCATAGCGATTCCATAATAAATCTTTTGAAAAACTCATATCATATAAGATACCATCAATAGAATGAATAGCACCTACCAGAAAATCAAAAGAATATTGTCCTAATAATTCTTTTAAAAAGTTCTCATATTCTGGAACATAACAGACTTCTAATCCATATTTCACTTTGACAGGCAAGTCCATTTGTTGGATATCTTTCATTAAATCAATGAAATCACTTAAATGATCTTTAAATTTCATGTCTTTATTTGCTAACCATGTCTTTTGTACATCATATTGTTTTAACCCCTCATAAATGGGTTCAAACTCAATAAAACGATGTGTGTGATCTAAAATTTGAATTTCATCTAATCCCTTTTGATGTGCTGCTTCTACAAATTGTAAAACATATTCTTTTGTAAGTGGTCCATTTTCCAGATGCATATGTCCATCTATATATGTCATAATTGATCAGCTCCTTTGTTTTATTATATGAAGATATTTGAGATTTGTAAAATCTTATCATCAATTATTTTTTCATGATATAATCATTTTAGAGGTGATCAATATGCCACAATGGTGGAAAGAAGAAATTGTTTATCAAATTTATCCAAAAAGTTTTCAAGATAGTAATCATGATGGAATCGGTGATATTCAAGGAATCATTCAAAAACTTGATTATTTAAAAGATTTAGGTGTCACTATGCTTTGGATTTGTCCTATTTATTGTTCTCCTATGGATGATAATGGCTATGATATTGCTGATTATTATCAAATTCATCCTGATTTTGGAAGTATGGAAGATGTCGATGAACTGATTGTCAAAGCGAAAGAAAGAGATATCAAAATCATTATGGATCTTGTTATTAATCATACATCTGATGAACATGCATGGTTTCAGGAAGCATTAAAAAATCCTGATAGTCCTTATCGACAATATTATATTTTTAAAGAAGGTCAAGATAACCAGCCTCCTACAAACTGGCGTTCTGTTTTTAGTGGTTCTGTTTGGGAAAAAGTCCCTCACGAAGACAATATGTATTATTTTCATTCTTTTTCTAAAAAGCAACCTGATTTAAACTGGGAAAATCCACAAATGAGAGAAGACATCTATCGCATGATTAACTGGTGGTTAGATAAAGGAATTGCAGGATTTAGAGTTGACGCTATTAACTTTATAAAAAAGGATCAATCCTGGCAAAATGGTCCTGTTGATGGCGCAGATGGACTCTCATCATGTTTTGAATTCACAAGAAATCAGCCTGGTATAGAAGTCTTTTTCAAAGAGTTGAGAGAAAAGACATTTGATATTCATCATTGTATGACAGTGGCGGAAGCTGTGGGTGTTCCTTATGATCAGCTTAGTATTTTTATTGGTCAAGATGGATGCTTTTCAATGATGTTTGATTTTAATTATTCACATATTGATATTACTGAACATGAAGAATGGTTCCCACTTCAAAATTGGACAATGCAGGAATACAAAGAAAAGCTCTTTTTAAGTCAAAAGGAAATCTTTAAAACAGGATGGTGTGGAACTTTCCTGGAAAATCATGATATGCAAAGAAGTTTAAACAGACTTATTCGTAATCCTCAAGAACGTACGCCAAAAGCCGCAAAAGCTTTAGGTCAAATGTTTATGTTTTTAAAGGGGACTCCTTTCATTTATCAAGGAGAAGAAATTGGGACTATCAATAATCATAGATTATCTATCCATGATTTTGATGATTTAAACTCTCACGCCCAATATCAAAGAGCCTTACAGGAAGGTTATAGCGAAAAAGAAGCTTTAGATTTTGTCAATCGTCGCAGTCGAGATAATACCCGTTCTCCTATGAGCTGGAATTCACAGTTATATGCAGGTTTTAGTGATGTTCAACCTTGGCTTACGAATAATGAATATTATCAAGATATTAATGTTGCTAAACAGGCGAATGATCCCGATTCTGTTTTATCTTATTATAAACAGATGATTGCTTTAAGACAGAATCCTTTGTATCATCAAACACTCGTATATGGAGATTTTATTCCATTAGAAAGCGAAGAATATGTGATTGCCTATATGCGTCAAGATGATCAACAGACAATCTTATGTATTCAAAACCTTCAAAACAAAGAAACTCATTTTCCTTTATCTTCAAAAGCTCAAGTTCTTTTATCCAATGATCAAGTCAATATTCAAAACCAACAATTAAAACTTTCTCCATATCAAGCAACAATTCTACTTATTGAATAGAGGCCTTATGAGATAGAACATTCTATCTCATAAGCCTTTTTCACAAAAATCCTCATTTCACTTGAAATAGTGATAAAATATATATCATAAGGAGGATTGTTTCATGAAACAGTTAAAACAACCAGACAATAAAATAATGATTTATCCGATTTATCACCATCAAAGTGTCTTGAATGATATATGTGATACCTTAGGATATGATATCAACACAATCATTAATAAAGACTTCAATCAATCCACAAAAGTCTATACACTTGGAAAATATGATTTCCCTTATATTCTTTTTGTTGGTCTTGGTGATGTCAGTGAACTGACGACTGCCAGACTTAGAAAGTTAGTTTTGAATATCTCAAAAAATATTAACGAGCCTGTTCAGCTGATGACTGATCATCTTGATGAAGGTATTGACAAGCATGCCTTTGTCAGAATATGGGTAGAATCACATATCATTGCCCAGTATCAGGAATGTAAGATTGGACATGATGCGAAAATGATAACTGATTTGGATATTGTATCATCAGGATATGTTGAAAAGGATATTGAAACAGGAAGAATCTATGGAGAAGGCATCAACTATGCCAGAAGACTTGCTGATACACCATCTAATCTGATGACACCAGAAGACATGGTCAAAGAAGCTGTCGAACTGGCTAAGGCGTATAACATTGAATATACAATACTCAACAAGAGTGCCTTGGAAGAAATGAAAGCAGGAGGCATTCTGTCCGTCAATCAGGGAAGTCATATACCTGCCTACATGATTGTATTGAAGTATACGCATAATGGAAATGCACCACATAAAGCCGTGATAGGAAAAGGAATTACATTTGATTCAGGAGGATACAACCTGAAATCAAACAGCTATGGCATGAAGTATGACATGTGTGGAGGAGCAGATGTTTTAGGAATCATGAAGATTCTTGCTGGTATCCAAGCCAAGACAAATGTTTATGGAATCATCCCAGTGACAGAGAATCTGGTGAATGGAAAAGCCTATAAACCACAGGATGTCATCACAACACTATCAGGAAAGACAGTCGAAGTCGTAAGCACAGATGCAGAAGGACGACTAATCTTATGTGATGCTATCACGTATGCACAAAAACTAGGAGCTAGTCATCTTATTGATTTAGGAACCTTGACTGGACCAGCCTTGGGGGATGTTTATACTGCTGTTTTCGCTAATGATGATGCCTATTATCAAGAATTTGAACAAGCCATGAAAGCAGCCGATGAAAAAGGATGGCGATTACCAATGGATGATGAATACCTTGAAAAACTCCAATCCAACAGCGCTGATTTCAAGAATGGTCCTATGACTTTTAGTGGAGAAGCCAGCGGGGCAGCCTGCTTGTTGAATGAATTTGTGGAAGATGGCATCAAATGGATTCACTTAGATATTGCTGCCACTGCTAAAACACCTGATGGCGCAACTGGTGCTATGATTCGAAGTATTGTTGAATTATTAAAACCATAAAGACGATGAAAAACCAATGAGGCTTATGGTCTCATTGGTTTTATTCTAACTCAAATTGTCCTGTATATAATTGATAATAACGTCCTTTTTGTGCAATCAATTCATCATGACTCCCACGTTCAATAATTTGACCATGATCTAACACCATAATCGCATCTGAATTTCTGACCGTTGATAATCTATGGGCAATCACAAAAACTGTTCGATTTTCCATTAAACGATCCATACCTTTTTCAATCAGCTTTTCTGTACGTGTATCAATTGAACTTGTTGCTTCATCCAATATCAAAACAGGTGGATTGGCAATGGCAGCTCTGGCAATAGCCAATAACTGACGCTGTCCTTGTGAAAGATTGGCCCCATCCCCACTCAACATGGTTTCATAACCATTTGGTAAACGTTTGATAAAACTATGGGCATTAGCCAATTTTGCTGCTTCTATCACTTCATCCATTGTCGCATCCAGTTTTCCATAACGAATATTATCAGCAATTGTTCCCGTGAATAAATGCGTATCCTGTAAAACAATAGAAATCGAATGTCTTAAATCATCTTTTTTAATTAATTTGACATCAATGCCATCATAAGTAATACTACCGCTATGAATATCATAGAAACGATTAATCAGATTTGTTATCGTTGTTTTTCCTGCACCTGTACTTCCAACAAATGCAATTTTTTGTCCCGGTTTCGCAAACAAATTAATATTTTTTAAAATAGGAACATTTTCTTCATAGCCAAACACCACATCATGGAAACGCACATCACCCTTTAATTCGACAAGCTCAATACTTCCATCTGGTCTAGGATGACGCCATGCCCAATATCCTGTATGTTCCTGACATTCACTTAAATGACCATCTTTATGTTTACGCACTCTTGTTAATGTAACTTGACCATCATCAATTTCTGGTTTTTCTGACATCATATCAAATATTCTTTCAGCCCCTGCCATAGCTGCTAAAATGAAATTCAATTGTTGTGTAAATTGATTGACTGGTTGCGCAGTCTGTCTGACAAAAACCAGATATGAAGATAAACTTCCTAAATCCATGATACCACCGATTGTTAAAAATCCTCCTACACAGGCAACAATAGCGTAATTAAAATAGGAAATACTAACAACTGTAGGAATTGTTCTTCCTGAATAAGTCAACGCATTAGTCGCAGCCTCCTGTAAAATACGATTGCGACGATTAAATTCTTCAATATTAGCCTGTTCATGATTAAAAACTTTGACAACTTTGACACCATCAACCATTTCTTCAATAAATCCATTCAAATCACCTAATGCCGCCTGTTGTTTAGAGAAATAATGTTTACTTCTTTTGGTTAAATATTGAATCATAAAATACATAATCAACATACAGGCAAAAACAATTAATGATAATTGCCAACTTAATACAAAAATTAAAATCAATGTTCCTACAATCATAATAAAGCTTTGAATTAAATTATCAAAACAGTTATTTAAAGCATCTTGAACTGTATCCAAATCATTTGTAAAATGACTCATTACTTCTCCATGTGTATGACTATCAAAATATTGAATAGGTAATTTTTGTGTTTTATCAAATAAGTCTTGTCGCATTTCTTTAACAATCTTTTGAGACGTATGCACCATCAATTGTTTATAAATGGCTGTTGAAGTCGCTCCAATCATATAGACAACAATCATAAAAATAATAAAACGAACCAATCCTTGATAATCTCCCGGCATTAAATATTGATTAATGACCGTACGAATTTGAAATGTTCCCCAAAGATTAATTCCTGTACTGATAATAACTAAAACAGCTACACTGCTTAAAGCATATTTATGATATCCAATATACTTTTTAAAGGAGCTTAATGTTTTCATCATATCTTGAGGTTTTGCATTTGTAATTTGTCTTGCCATTATAAACCAGCTCCTTCCAATTGAGAATAATAAATATCCTGATAAATGTGATCATGTGCCAACAACTCATCATGCGTTCCCACTGCATGAATATGTCCATCTTCTAAAATCACAATCTGATCAGCATGTTGAACACTCGAAACACGTTGAGCAATAATGATTTTTGTTGTATCTTTTAAAGATGCCAACCCTTCTCGAATACTAGCTTCTGTGGCCGTATCTACTGCACTTGTAGAATCATCTAAAATCAAAACTTTTGGTTTTTTTAATAATGCTCTGGCAATACATAATCTTTGTTTTTGACCACCTGAAACATTGACTCCACCTTGTCCCATATCAGTTTGATAACCTTCTGGGAAATTTTTTATAAATTCATCCACACAAGCAATGTGACAAGCCCATTCAATGTCTTCATCACTTGCATTTTTATTACCCCAAAGCAAGTTTTCTTTAATCGTTCCACTAAACAAAGTATTCTTTTGTAAAACCATTCCTACACTATCTCTTAAATGTTCTACAGAATAATTTTTCACATTACGTCCATCAACCAAGACTTCTCCTTCACTAACATCATAAAGTCTAGGTATCAACTGTACTAAGCTCGTTTTCGCTGAACCCGTTCCTCCCAAAATACCAATCGTTGATCCTGCCGGTATATGTAAATCAATATCTGTTAAGACATATTCTTTAGCTGTTGATTTATATTTAAAATAAACATGGTGAAAATCAATCGTACCATTTTCAACAATTTCTGATGTATTTTGTGGATCGTGTATATCTGGTACTTCATCAAGCACTTCAATAATACGTTCACAACTGGCAATAGATCTTGTTAACATTAAAAAGACATTAGAAATCATCATCAATGCATTTAATATCTGCATGACATAGCTTAAAAAACCAGTCAATTCTCCAACTTTCATCGTTCCAGCTAAAATCATCTGTCCACCAAAAAATAAAATAGAAACAATCGTCAGATACATCACATATTGAAATAATGGCATATTCCATACTGAAGTACGAAAGGCTTTTTCACTATTCTCTCTTAAATTTTCATTCATGCCTTCAAATTTTTCAGATTCATACCCCTCTCTAACATATGATTTAACAACACGAATAGCATTTAAATTTTCCTGGACAATTGTATTAATATTATCCATACTTGATTGCATAAACTTAAACAGTGGTCCAACTTTTCTTACGATGACAAATAATCCAATCCCCAATATAGGTGTAGAAACCAAAAATATAAGAGCTAATTTTGCATTAATAGTAAAAGTAAAAAATAATGCCAACAAAAGCATAAAGGGTGCTCTGACTAATGGTCTAATTCCATTACATATCGCATTTTGAATGATAATAACGTCACTTGTTAAACGGGTAATTAAAGACGACGTTGAAAAATGATCAGTATTCGCAAAAGAAAAATTCTGAACTTTTTCAAATTCATCTTTTCTCAATTCGGCTCCAAATCCTTGTCCTGCCGTAGCTGCAAAACGAGCATATAAGACTCCTAAAACATAAGCAATGCAGGCACAAACAATCATCAGTATGCCTTGTATGACAATATAATTTGTATCTTTATTGGCTACACCTACATCAATAATATTAGCCATCAATACAGGTATCACAAGTTCAAAAACTGTTTCTCCAATAATACAGGCACATGCCAGTAAAAAATAACGTTGATATTTTTTTGCATATGGCCATAAACGTTTGATCATATTTTCCCCTCCTATAAAATCTCTTTTCCTGTTAAATTCGTATACATACGAGATAAATAGTCTTGAAACTGCTGTTTCTCTTTTTCACTAAATCCTTTTAAAGAAATCTGTTCTATTTCTAAACAATGTTCGTCCCACTTTTCTAAAGCCTTTTCTCCTTCAATTGTTAAATTCAGTTGATAAGCACGTTTATTTTGAGGATTTATAGCTTTTGTAATCATGCCTTTTTCTTCTAAGTTATCAAGAATCTTACTTACTGTAGCACTTTCAATATCACATTCTTTTGCGATATCTTTTAATTTACAATCTTTATGATTTTGAATATATCGTAATACTTTCGGTTGACCGGGTGATAAACGAAAAGCATTCATATTCATTCGATTCTTTTGTCTTTGCGCATGAAAAGCTTTAAAAACTAACATATAAAAAGGTGTTTTCATGATTTTCCTCCTTTCATTAGCATACTAATTATTAGTACGCTAACAATTATAGTCTTATTCAATCTTTTTATCAAGAGAATTGTATGTTATTTCATTTGCTTGTTAAAAATACGAGTGCTATAATACAAAACAGAAAGAAGGTCGAATAAATGAGTAAAGTAGATATTATTTCTGGTTTCTTAGGAGCTGGAAAGACAACATTAATCAAAAAGCTTATTCAAGATTGTTTAGGAAATGAAAAAGTTGTTTTAATTGAAAATGAATTTGGTGAAATTGGTATAGATGGAAGCTTCTTAAAAGAAGCTGGAATTGAAATTACAGAAATGAACTCTGGATGCATTTGTTGTTCATTAGTTGGTGATTTTAGCGAAGCTTTAAAGCAAGTTGTTGCTCAATATCATCCTGATCGTATTATTATTGAACCATCAGGAGTAGGTAAACTTTCTGATGTCATTAAAGCTGTTCAAAATGTTCACAGTGAAGAACTCGAATTGAATAGTTTCTGTACTGTTATTGATGTGAAGAAATGTAAAACATATTCATTGAATTTTGGAGAATTCTTCAATAATCAGATTGAATATGCTTCTACTATTATTTTAAGTCGTACTCAGGATGTCCAACAAGATAAGATTCAGGAAGCTATTGATATTATTAAATCTATGAATACAACAGCTGCCATTATCACAACACCTTGGGAGGAATTAAGTAGCGAAACGATTTTACAAACAATGGAGAATCAAAATTCTTTACAGGATGTTTTAATGAAAGAAGCAGATATTTGTCCAGAATGTGGTCATCATCATGAACCTGGTGAACATTGCCATCACCACGAACATCATCATGAACATGGCGAACATTGTCATCATCATGATGAACATCATGAATGTTGTCACCATCATCACCACGACCATGAAGAATGCCATCACGAGCATCACCATGACCATGAATGCGGGTGTGGTCATCACCACCATCATGCTGATGAAGTATTTACAAGTTTAGGAAAAGAAACTATTCATACTTATACACACGAACAATTAGACAAAATTCTTCAGATTTTATCTTCATCTCATGATTATGGAGATATCTTGCGTGCTAAAGGTATTTTACCTACACCAGATAAGAAATGGTTACATTTTGATTTAGTGCCTGGAGAATATGAAATTCGTTATGGTAGTGCTGATTATACTGGTCGTCTTTGTGTGATTGGTAAAGATTTATTAGAAGATAAAATTTGTGAATTGTTTGGAGTAGAATAATGAATACAAGAATCTATTTATTTACAGGATTTTTAGATAGCGGAAAATCTTCATTTATTATTGATACAATTACGACAACAGATTTCTGCAGCAACGAAAAGACTTTATTAATTGTCAGTGAACAAGGTGAAAAAGAATATAATCAGGAAGACATTGAATCATTTAATTGTGATTTGGTATATATTCATAAAGAAGATGAATTCAACCTTGATTTTTTAACTGAAATGGAAAAGAAATATCATCCAACTCAAGTTTTAATGGAAGTCAATGGTATGTTTAATGTTGATCATCTTATTGAATGTGATAAACCTGAAGGTTGGGAAGTTGTCCAAGTTTTAACAACTATCAATGCTCAAACTTTTGCTTTGTATATTCAAAATATGCGTTCTTTATTATATCAACATGTTGTTCATAGTGATTTATTGATTTTTAACAGAATTGATGATTCTATTAAAAAATCATTCCTTAGAAATAATATTAAAGCTATCAATTCTACATGTCAGATTATCTATGAAAAAGAAGATGGTACTGTCAATACTTTAGAAGATGATGAATTACCATTCGATATTCATCAAGATTATATTAACGTTTTAGATCATGATTTCGGTCTTTTCTGTATGGATGCTTTAGATCATCCTGATAAATATAATCACAAGAAAGTGACTCTGAGAGGTAAATTCATTGGCCGTGATAAACAGTTAGAAGATGGTTTTGTGTTAGGACGTTTAGCTATGGTTTGTTGTGAAGAAGATACATCTTTAATTGGTATGGTTTGTGAACATCCATCTGCTAAACAACTGATTCCTAATGAATGGATTGAAGTTACAGGAACAATTGATGTTCAATATGATCCAGATATCAATGGAAATTTCTGTTTATTAAAAGTGGATGACTTAAAAGTCATTCCACCATTAAAAAATGAATATGTAACTTTTGATTAGAGGATGCATATCCTCTTTTTCATTTCTCATAAAATCTCGTCTTTGATTTTTTAAAAACAAACTGTACTATGACGATTTGTATCATAAGACATATAGCCATACCTACAACAACATCTGTTAAAAAATGAGCCCCCATAATAATTCTTGAAAAAGCAACCAAAAAAGTAAAACAAACTCCTATAAAAAATAATAAATTTTCTTTTCCTTTTAATCTTTTATCAAGTAAAGGCCACGTGCATAATATCATCGCACAAGCAGCATTGGCCGTATGAGCTGATGGAAATGATTTAAATTCCTCACTTGATATACCTGATGCCATCAGTTGTTCTTTGATAGAATTTCCTATAACCCACCAAGGCTGAAAACTCACATCATTGCGACTGCTAATCAATCTCATACGAGGTCTTTCCCATACAATTTTAATCCCATTAATGACAAGCTGTTCAATCACAACAACTAATAAAATGAAAAGCACAATCTTTTTTATTGTCTCATGAGAAACATGAAGGCTCAACTGATAAACCAATACATCAACAATTCCTACAATACCAATAGCTATTACTAAGCTTAATAATGTTGTCATTTCAGGAATATATAATAATGGCCCCAATGTCATTCCTATCACTGCAATAAGATTGAAAAGAAACGCTAGTGCATAATAAAATATCATTTTTATTTTCATGCTCTGATCTATCATACGTAATAATAAAGTTCCTGCCACTGCCATACATAATAAAGCAGGCAAATGCCCATAACTAGCCAAGAAAACACCAAAGATGTTATAAGGATCATAGAAAAACAGCGAAATTTGATAATCCCAAAGAGATCCTATTCCCATTAAAACAAATAAAATCATACCCAAAATGACACAATACTTTTTCTTATATATGTCCATTTTTTATCAATCCTTTATTTCATAATATTTTATTAACATTTAAAAACTATATCTTATATGCATAGACGCAATATGAATAAAGTCAATATATATTAAAAAGTTGCCAATAAAAAAAGCAACCCATTTATTTTTCAGATCTCAACATTGACTATATTATTGAGTTCATAAAGCTTAATATTTTTGTCTTTCTGAGCTTGTAACAGCATTTTTTAGTAGAGATAAATTTGAAGATCCAAAAGCATAGCAAAAACTAAAGAAATGAACAGTTCAATAATATATTCCTCTGTCTATATTTTGTATCCACAGGAAACTCTCTTTTATGAATATCTCATGAGCTTTTTATACTAAATCACGATTTACTAAATCTAGATTTAGTCATATGATATTGACATATAGATGATTGAGAACTGCTATGATCATAAACTTTGATTGGAGGATTTTAAATAAAAAGAGTCATTAAAAATATAATAGAACCAATAATACAAAACGTTCCCATAACACGCATCAAAGCGATATATAACTCTGAAGGTTCTCCATTCTTCACATCCCAGAAATGTTCGATTTTCCACAATAGATCAGGTTTCCCTACCATAGCAATTCCCAATAAAACTATCCAAATATATTCTATAACAGTTACATCCTTTATCTTTATTTTATATACTCTTTTCTTTTTCATAGAATTTCAATCAATAAAATTTGAACTTATACATCCTTTCATGTATAATGAGTATGCTAAAAAAGAGGTGAAAAAATGGAAGGTTTTTGGTATGAATTAAAACATGTTTGTAAACAATCTGGTGCGAGATATGGTATTTTACATACACCACATGGTGATGTTGAAACACCTATGTTTATGCCAGTAGGAACACTGGCAACAGTGAAAGGTATTTCTCCAGAACAATTAAAAGAAATGCATTCTCAAGTCATTTTAGCAAATACTTATCATTTATGGTTAAGACCTGGTGAAGATGTTGTCAAAATGGCTGGTGGATTACATAAATTTATGAATTATGATGGTCCTATTTTAACTGATAGTGGTGGTTTTCAAGTCTTCTCTTTAGGAAAGACAAGAAAGATTGAAGAAGAAGGAGTCACATTTAAAAGTATTGTTGATGGGAAAAAATTATTTTTATCTCCTGAAAAATCTATTCAAATTCAAAATGATTTAGGAGCTGATATTATCATGAGCTTTGATGAATGTGCACCATATCCTTCTACACATGAATATATGAAAAAAAGTGTGGAAAGAACTCTGCGTTGGGCAAAACGTGGTCAAGATGCTCATAAAAGAAAAGATCAGGCTTTATTTGGTATTGTACAAGGTGGAGAATTTGAGGATTTAAGAGAACTGTCAGCTAAAGAATTAGTCAAAATGGATTTTCCTGGATATTCTATCGGTGGAACAAGTGTTGGTGAACCTAAAGATGTCATGTATAAAATGATTGATGATGCAGTGAAATGGCTCCCTCAGGATAAACCACGTTACTTAATGGGTGTTGGGAACCCAATTGATTTGATTGAAGGGGCTATTCGTGGTATTGATATGTTTGACTGTGTTTTACCAACAAGAGTCGCAAGACATGGGGCGTTAATGACACATCATGGACGTATGAACATCAATAATGAAAAATATAAATATGACTTTACGCCTATCGATGACAAATGTCATTGTTATACATGTCAAAACTATACACGTGCTTATTTAAGACATTTACATAAATGTGATGAATTATTTGGAAAGAGTTTATTATCTATTCATAATGTTGCTTTCTTGCTTCAATTAAGTGAAGATATAAGAAAAGCTATTCAAGAAGATCGTTTATTAGATTTTAAAGAAGAATTTTTAAATAGTTATGGTCGAGATGTTTATGAAAGGGCGTTTTAAATGAAAATTAGCGAATTTGATTATGATTTACCAGAGGAATTAATTGCACAGACTCCTCTACAAAAAAGAGATACTTCTCGTTTAATGGTCTTAGATAGAAAAACAAGAACGATTGAAGATAAGCATTTTTATGATATTTTAGACTATCTTCATAAAGGTGATATTTTAGTAAGAAACAATACAAAAGTCATTCCTGCCAGACTTTATGGAATTAAAGAAGAAACTGGTGGTCATGTTGAAGTCTTGCTTCTTAAAGATTTAGGTGAAGATGTATGGGAATGTCTTGTGGGAAATGCACGTATTGTGAAAGTGGATACTGTCATTACTTTTGGAGATGGTTCTTTAAAAGCCAAATGTGTACATATTGGAGAAGAAGGTATTCGTCATTTTCAAATGATGTATGAAGGCATTTTCTATGAAGTCTTAGATCATCTTGGAACAATGCCACTCCCTCCTTATATCAAGGAAAAGCTTGAAGACCCTAATCGTTATCAGACCGTTTATGCCAAAGTAGAAGGAAGTGCTGCAGCACCTACTGCTGGTTTACATTTTACTGAAGATATTTTAAAGAAAGTTCAAGAAAAAGGTGTTGAAATCCTAGATGTCACTTTACATGTAGGTCTAGGAACTTTTAGACCAGTGAAAGTTGATGATGTATTAGAACATCATATGCATAGTGAATTTTATATGATTGATGAAGATACTGCCAACAAACTGAATCAAGCCAAAGCTAATGGACAGCGCATCATCAGTGTTGGAACGACTTCAACAAGAACACTTGAAGCCAACTTTAAAAAATATGGAAAATTTCAAGCTACCCAGGAAAGTACTGATATCTTTATTTATCCAGGTTATCAATTTGAAGCTATTGATGCTCTGATTACCAATTTCCATCTTCCTAAATCAACATTAGTCATGCTTGTGAGTGCATTTGCTGATAAAGACTATATTATGAAAGCTTATCATCATGCTGTAGAAGAAAAATATCGTTTCTTCTCATTTGGTGATTGCATGTTTATTCAATAATGAAAATCAATTATGATTTAAAATTACAGGAAGAACTACAAAAAATCGGTGATCAGAAACCAACATTATTATTACATGTTTGTTGTGGACCATGTTCTAGCAATGTGATTAAAGAATTATGCGAGCATTTTGAAATCACAATCTATTATTCCAATTCCAATATTTATCCATCCGATGAATATCAAAGACGTTTCCATGAATTATTATCTTTTATTGAAAGATCTAATGATGATTTCAATCAAAACATTCAAGTCATTGAAGATCCTTATAATAATAGTGAATGGATTTCTCATCTTTATCCTTTAAAAGATTATCCAGAAGGAAGTATCAGATGTCGTCTTTGTTATAGCTTGAGAATGCGTAAAACATTTGATTATGCAAAAATCAATCATTATGATTATTGGACAACTGTTTTAAGTGTGTCACCACATAAAAATAGTCAATGGATTAATGAAATTGGTGATCAATGGCAAAGTGATGCACCAAAATTCTTATATGCTGATTTTAAGAAAAACAATGGTTATTTAAAATCAACACAAATGACAAAAGAATATGGCATGTATCGTCAAAATTATTGTGGCTGTATGTTCAGTTATGAAGAAATGTTAAAAAGAGAAAGTCAAAAAGACAAACAAAAACAGGATGTCTAAAAGCATCCTGTTTTCTTTATGATTAAAACAACATAATCAGCGTTCCTATAACAATCATTATCAATCCAATAAAAGATTTGAAATATAGTTTTTCACGAAAAACAATATAAGAGAAAAGTACCGTCACTAAGATACTCAGTTTATCAATCGGTGTGACAAGACTAGCTGGTCCAATCTGCAAGGCTCTATAAAAACATAACCATGATGCCCCTGTGGCAATACCTGATAAGAAAATATAAATCAGTTCCTTTTTTGGAACTTCTTTAACGCAACTTTGAGTGTGTGTAGCAAACACAACAACCCAAGCCATCACCAAAACAACACTTGTACGAATGGCTGTTCCCAAATGGCTGTCAATATGACTAATGCCTACTTTTCCTAAGATGGTTGTTAAACTAGCAAAAACAACTGATAATACAGCATAAATCAACCAATGATTTTCTTCTTTTTGATTTGTTTCTTTTTTCTCCAACATCAAAAAAGTTCCACTCATCATTAAAATCATTCCCATAATTTTATAAATATTGACTGCTTCATGAAATAAAATAAAACTTAAAATCATTGTCAAAACAACACTCGTTTTATCTATCGCAGCCACTTTATTAATGTTTCCTAATTGTAAAGCTCTAAAATAACATAACCATGATGCTCCTGTCGAAAGACCAGATAAGACTAAAAAAAGAAGTGTTTGATAAGATAAATTTACTATTTCATCCAATGATCCTACAATCAAAACCATCATCCAAGAAAAAATCAAAACAACAATTGTTCTTAAAGTTGTCGCTACATGTGAATGGGTATGATGTATACCGCATTTTGCCAAGACAGCAGTTATACCAGCAAAAAATGCTGAGCCAAATGCATAAAATACCCACATCTTTGTTCCCTCTTTTCTGGTATACTCTTTTCTTTCATTCTCACACATTTATATTCTATACTGTTACCAATAAAAAATATAGTCTCATTTCAACAAAAAAAGTAAGAATTTTGAAGTCTTACTTTTGATAAACATGTTTATAGGCTTTTTGTCTTGTTATTTTTAATACATTATCCTCACCTGGAAAATGGACAGGATTCATATGTGTCTGCTGATAAATTTCAAGCAAATCTATCACATCCTGATAGATTTCTTCAATCTCCATATTTCCATACATTCTTGGTGGCAAAACATAAATAGGGACTTGAACATCTGTCTTTTCTAGTAGCTGTTTAACATAAATATTTAAATGTGGACAACAAATAATAATATCAAAGTTATCTATCTTTTCTAAAACAAGAGAAAAAGGAGAAAACTCCATTTCGAGTTGATCTGATAAGCCTTTCGCAATAATCTCCTTTTTCATCCTTTCAGCTACATAACTTGATGAAAAGCCTCCCCCACAACATAATAATACTCTAATCATGTGATGCTCTACATTTATCTACAAAGATTTTTATTTTCTGAGTTGCAATTTTTAGTTCTTCAAGACTATAAGCATAAGAAACACGAATAAATCCTTCTCCTGCTGGTCCAAATGCCGTTCCAGGAACACAAGCTACTTTTTGATCTTCTAATAGTTTTTCACAGAATTCATCAGATGTGAGTCCAGTTGAACGAATACATGGAAAAACATAGAAAGCTCCTTGAGGTTTAAATGTTTCTAACCCCATATCATTAAATGTTTTAACCAAAAAGTTTCTTCTTGCTTTATATGAATCACGCATTTTCAATACTTCATCATAACAATGTCTTAATCCTTCAATAGCCCCATATTGTGCAGCTGAAGGAGCAGACATGATAATATATTGATGAATTTTATTCATAGCTTTTGTAAATACAGCATTCGCAAGAACATAACCCAAACGCCATCCTGTCATCGCAAATGCTTTAGAAAATCCACTGACAACAATGACTTGATCTTTGATTTCATCAAATGAAGCAATCGAGCAAAATTCTTCTTCATAACTCAATTCTGCATAAATTTCATCTGATATCACAATAAGACCAGCTTCCTTAATAATAGGAACAATCTTTTCATAATCACTCTTTGTCATAAACCCACCTGTTGGATTAGATGGATAATTAATCAATAATGCTTTTGTTTTTGGAGTAATAGCTGCTTTTAAAAGCTCTGGTGTTAATTTAAATTCATCTTCCTGACGTAAATTAATTGTGACAGGAATCCCACCAGCAAGCTCTACTCCTGGTGTATAAGCTACATATCCAGGATCCAAAACAATCATTTCATCCCCAGGATTTAATATTGCACGAATCGCGATATCAATGCCTTCTGATCCACCAACAGTCACAATACAGTTATCCTTAGCATTATAATCCACATGAAAACGTTCATGATAATATCGACAGATTTCTTCTCTTAACTCCTGTAATCCTTGATTAGCCGTATAGAACGTTCTTCCTTTTTCAATGGAATAAATAGCAGCTTCTCGAATTGCCCAAGGTGTTGTAAAATCTGGTTCTCCAACCCCTAAAGATATCACATCTTCCATCTGTGAAGCTAAATCAAAGAATTTTCTAATACCACTTGGTTTAATTGTTTTGACTCTATCACTTAAAATATCATTATAATCCATTATGGAGTCACCACCAATCTATCATTTTTTCCATCTTCATCTTCAATTAAAACAACACCATTATTTTTATATTGTTTTAATACAAAATAAGTTGATGTTCCTGTCACTCCATCTACACATGCAAGTTTACTTGCCACAAAGTGAGCCACTTCCTGCATTGTCTTTCCTTTCACAATACATACAAACTCAAAACTTCCACTTAATAAATACATTGTATCTACTTCATCAAATTTATAAATATGACTTGCAATACGATCATAACCATATTCTCTTTCAGGACTTGCATTGACTTGAATCAATGCTGTTACAATTTCCGTATTTGTTAAATCCCAATTGACAATTGTATGATAACCACAAATCACTTTCTTCTTTTCTAAATCTGTTAATCGCTCAATAACATTATCTTTCGATTCATCTAAGGCGGCCGCTAAATCAGTAATTTTCATCCTCGCATTTTTTTGTAATAAACTTAATAATAACTTATCATCCATATTCGGCTTCCTCCTTCTCAATATAGTAACTATTGTATTACAAATTCTTTCATTAGAAAAGCCTTTCTTCATTTTTATTTTTAATTCTTTTTACTAATTATCTATTTTTCATTTGTTTTTTTATTTATTTCATAAAATATTATGATAAAATAATTTATATAGCGAAAGGAGTTTAACCAATGAAAGTCTTTTATGTCTCTAGTTATGGAAAACATCATGATAAAGGAATTTATATCATGAAATTTGATGAAGAAACATTATCAATGAAACGTATACAACAAATTGAAACACAAGATTACCCTTCTTATATGATATGCGATGATCATATGTTATATGTTGCCTATAAAAATGCCAATTCTCATAGTACTGGTGGTGGTTTAGGAAGCTTTTCTATCTACAAAGATGAACTCATTTTAAATAATAATTATCATTCCAGTGGGCGTTCTTATACACATTTATGTGTTGATCAGCAACATCGCTATCTTTTTGCTGCTAATTACCATGTGGGTGCAACTGCTTCATATCAATTAGAAAATGGTGCTATTGCCAGAAAAATATGTGCTGTTCATCATGTCGGATTAGGTCCAGATCTTTTAAAACGTCAGACGGGTCCTCACGCTCATTATGTTGGTATAACACCTGATAAGGAATTTGTTTACTCCGTTGATTTAGGTGCTGATAAAGTCATTATGTATCGTTATCATGATGGTGTCTTATCAGAAGACTCTGATTATACTTTAAATATTATGCCAGGTTCTGGCCCTCGTCATATGATTTTTTCAAAAGATGGTCGTTTTGCGTATCTTGTTAATGAAATTGCGAATAACATTATGGTCTTTAAATATTATCAAGGACACTTTCAATTGATTCAAGCTATTCATTGTATTCCTAGACATTTTAAAGGCTTTTCAAGTGCCGCGGCTATCCGTTTGACACAAAGTGGTCATCATCTTTTTGTATCTAATCGTGGACATGATAGTATTGCTATGTATAGAGTCAATCAGGAAAGTGGAAAAATTTCATTATTGTATATGGTTCATACTCAAAAAGAACCTCGAGATTTTCAAATTCTTGATGATCGCTATCTGATTATTGCCTGTCAGGGTAGTCACTTACTGCAAGTTATGACATTTAATGAAGAAACAGAAGAACTAGTTTTATCTGATTCTACTATAGAAATCCCATCACCTGTTTGTGTCACATTTGAATAAATGATAAAAACTGCGAATCACGCAGTTTTTTTAATTCTTAAAAAGAATGTCATACCTATAACCGCAACAATAAGTTCTGTTGCTGGAAATGCACACCAGACTCCTTGAATATGAAAAATCCATGATAATACAAATGCCATTGGTATAATAATTACAAAACCTCTTAAAATAGAAATGATATGTGCTGGCAATGGATTTTCTGTAGAAGTTAAATACATCGATATAATAATATTAAATCCAGCAAATGGACAAGCTATAAAATATAATTGTAAACCATTTGTTGCAATTGTTTGTAATATAGCGTTATGTTCACTATTAAAGATTTGAGTCACTTGTTCCGCTCCAAAAAAGACAATACTGTAAATCAATACAGACACCATGATCATTGTAATCAGGGCATAACGCAATACTTTATGAATAAAATCAAAACGATTCATACCGTAATAACGACTCATCAATGGTTGAATTCCCTGAGCTATACCTGTATAAATAGCAATCACGACTAAACTTAAATTGGCAATGACACCATATGCAGCAACACCAACATTACCTGCTAAATGAAGAATCATAGCATTAAAGACAATCATCACAATGCCTGAAGAAACTTCTGTCACCAATGATGGAACTCCACTAGATAAAATACTTAGACAAGAGGATATACGCATTCGACATTTTGTGAAATGAAACTGATTCTGTTTACGTAAAAAATGTGGAGATAAAATCATCATACTGATGATAGGTGCTAACCCAGTCGCAAATACAGCACCAAAGATTCCCATCTGACAAGGGAAAATAAAAATATAATCCAAAACAACATTGGATAAACTCCCACCAATCATAGCTGCCATGGAAAGCTGCGGCGCTCCATCATTACGTACAAAACATAGTAAGACATTATTTAATAAAAATGCTGGCGCAAACAATAAAATAACTCTCAAATAAGTGACAGCCATTTCAAAGACTTCACCTTCTCCACCAAATAATGTAATGATGGATTTTGAACAAAATAACCCAATCAAAACAAAGACAAGAGCAAAAACACCTGCCAGTGCTACTGAATGAGTAAATATTTGATTGGCTGATGAATGATGATTCTGACTTTTGAAAATAGAATACTTTGTTCCTCCACCCATACCAATCATTAATCCACTTCCATGAATAAAACTATAAATAGGAATAGCTAAATTTAAAGCTGTTAATCCATTGGTTCCAAGTCCTTTTGAAACAAAAAATGTATCTGCTAAAATATAACAAGATAATCCAATCATTCCCATCACATTCAAAGATGTATATTTGATATATTCATAAAAACAACTCTTCTTCATTTTTTCTCCCTCAAGACTCTTTAACAAGTTCAATAGCCTGTTTTCCTGTTATCTCTTTGATATCAAGTTCCAATATACATAATGTTTTCCAGAACTTTTCTATTTCTTCTTGACGACTTTGCCTACTTTCTGCTGGTGAATATTTGCTTGCTAGTGTTTCAATCGCATGACGTTTTTCCTTATCATCTTCAATGACACGTATGTTTCCAAAAACAATAACACTACAAAAATAAGTTGTATATTTTTCTGGAACAATGTTGTCCTGATCAATAACACAAAATGAAGCTTTCTCATTTTCTTCTATCAGATCTAGTTTATAGCCACTTTTTGCACAATGGAAATAGATTTTATGATTATCATATACATAACTCAAAGGAACACCATAGGGTTCCTTTGCATTTCCACATAATGACAAAACCCCTGAAGTTCCTCTATTTAAAATCTCTATACATTCTTCATTTGATAAAGCTTGTCTTTTACGACGCATTTCTTTCATATTTTATCTCTCCTTCCATACAAAATAAAAAACATTGACTTTCGCATCTTCTATGGCCTAACGATACGAAATCAATGCTTTTCAGTTTACCCGGCGGCAAACATAATAGATATATCTATCTTGTATCATAACATATGCTTTTCCTAATAGCAATATTATAAATGACTTTAATAAAATTTATAGTGAACACTATTTTTTCATCTTTATAACATAAATCACTTCTTCATCTGTTTCTGAAATATCCACTGTTGTTTCTACTCCAGCTTGTTCAACCATTTTTGCTGCCTGATCAATAGTATTCATTGCTATTTTTAAATTCTGTGAAATACTCTTTGTCTTAGGCTTAGGTTTTTTAGGTTCAATCTTACTTTTAATTTTTTGTTCAGTCTGTTCAACATTTAAACCTTTATCCATGATTTCTCTTAACATATTATTTTGTTTAGCTGTTGTATCTAACTTTAATAAAGCTCTAGCATGACGTTCTGAAATATCTTTTCTTCTGACTGCTTCCTGAACTGTCATTGGTAATTGTAAAAGTCTTAATTTGTTGGCAATTGTAGACTGTTTTTTCCCCACTTTTTTAGCGAGCTCTTCCTGTGTGATATTTTGTGTATCTAAGATTTGCTGATAAGCCAATGCTTCTTCAATCGCAGATAAGTTTTCTCTTTGAACATTTTCTACAATAGCAGCTGTTGCTGTTTGCTCTTCATCATATTCCTGAACCAGACATGGGACTTCTTCAATACCTGCCAGAAGACAAGCACGATAACGTCTTTCCCCTACAACAATTTGATATTTCCCCTGATATGGTCTGACAACAATAGGCTGTAATAAACCATTTTGTTGAATTGAAACAGCCAGTTCTTGTATTTTTTCATTTTCAAAATGTGTTCTTGGCTGATGATCATTGGCTTCTATTGAATGAATATCTATAAATTTATATGTCGGTTCTTTCACAAAATCCTCTCCTTATAACCTGTTGTTCTATTATAACATCTTTATAACAAAAACAAAAGAAAAGTCCTATAAACTTTTCTTTTGCAACACAATTAATCAATGAGTTTTAAATATTTAAAAGCATTATACAATCCATCATCATTGACATCAGTTGTAATATAATCTGCAGCTGCTTTAATCTCTTCTCCACCATTTCCCATGGCGACATTATATGCACAGCATTCAAACATCGATAAATCAATTTTCGCATCACCAAAAGATATTGTATCTTTGGCATCCGCCCCTAAGTATTCAAGTAAAACTTCAATAGCATGTCTCTTTGTAATACCTGCTGGTCCTAGATCACCATATAAAGCAACTTCACCTTTTCCACCCCAAGTATTTGCAATTAAATGAGGAAATTCTTTTTTAGAATCTAAATGATCCTGATAGCTACTTAAAATGAAACTGATTTTATTAACATCATCTCTATAAAGATCTTCTCCCTGCAAATGAATAAATCCATCAATAAAACGTTTTGATGATTCTTCTGCCTGAGATAAGTCAGCTCCTTTGCCTTGGGCATATTTAACCATGGTTTCAGGCCCTTGTTCATACATGTAATCATTACAATACATACCACTGTTTGCTTCTAAATAAAAACCTAAATGTCTTTCATTACACCAATCAACAATATGTTTCACATCTTCCTTAGATAATCCCTGATGCATCACCACATGTCCATGATCTTCTACATAGGCTCCATTACCACCAATCATTCCATCTAATTCACATAAATGACGTTGTTCAATTTCTGCTTTTGAACATCCTGTACAGATGTAAACTTTGTGTCCATTTGCACGTGCCTCATTCACAGCTTTTGCAGCAGAAGCAGGTAATTTTGCTTCATAGTCAATTAATGTCCCATCAACATCTAAAAATATAATCTTACTCATTGTCTTCCTCCCTATTGTACTTTAACCTCTCCTGATAAAACCTTTTGATAATCTTCATAATTCTTTTGCAGTAATGCTGGTGTATCTAATTCATACGGACATTTACGAGAACATTGTCCACAATGTAAACAATTTTCGATTTTCTTCATTTCAGCTTGCATTTCCTCTGTTAACCAGTTTTGTGAAGGTGATCTTCTTAACATCAATGACATACGTGCACATTGATTAATCATAATTCCGACAGGACAAGGCATACAATATCCACATCCACGACAGAAATCACCAGACAATTCTTCTTTTTCTTTTTCAATAAAAGCTTTCATATCTTCATCAATGACAGGTGTTTCATCCATATAAGATAACCATTCATCCAATTCACTTTCCTTTTGAATTCCCCAAATAGGTAAAACATTATCAAACTGACTCATATATGCCATCGCTGGTTTAGATTGATTAATTAAACCACCTGCCAATCCCTTCATAGCAATAAATCCCATATCAGCTTCTTTGCTTTTTTGAACCAGTTCTTCTTCCTTTGAAGAAGATAAATAACTAAATGGAAATTGAATTGTTTCATAAAGATGAGAATCCACTGCATCCATGGCAACTTGTATTAAATGGGCAGTAATACCAATATGACGAATTTTACCCTCTTCTTTAGCTTTCAACATACATTCATACATCCCTGTTCCATCCCCTGGCTGATACACTGTTTCAGCACAATGGAACTGATATATATCAATATAATCTGTTTGTAATAACTCTAAAGATGTATTCAATTGTTTCCAAAATTCTTCTGGTGTTTTGGCCATTGTTTTGGTTGCTAAATAATAACTTTCTCGTGGATAAATACTTAAAGCTTTCCCTAATTTTTCTTCACTGTCACTATAGGCTCTCGCCGTATCAAAAAATCGCATATCACCATCATAAGCTTTTCTTATAATTTTGATAGCTTCTTCTAAGCTAACCCTTTGAATTGGCAAAGCACCAAAAGCATTTTGTTTAACTTGAATTCCTGTACTTCCTAATATAATATCTTTCATACTCCTACCCTCTTTTCTTTAATTATATTTTAACAAAAAACACGAGTTATGAATAGAATTTATAAAAAACATTTCTCATATCAACATCATCATAAATATAGCTTTTACATCTTGGCATTCACCGAATAATAATAATGATAAATATGCAAATAATAACTTTCGCTTAAATAAACACTATAATCATCCAAATATTGATTAATTTTATAAGAAGATTGATCTTCCTGTTGCAGTTTTGTACGATACTGATCCAATATATCCAACATATCTCTTTGGATTTGATGACTTAAAACTTCTATTGTTTCAACATCTAAATCTGGTTTCTGTTCTCTGATACTCTCTTCGCTCTCCCATGAAAGGCTCACTGCCTGATCAGTGAGTGATGATTGAACAAATGACGCCCTCAATGTATACTCAATATTATTTTTTTGAGCTGAAATATTAAAACTTGCATTGACTCCTTGCCCATAATCATAGACATTCTCATATTGATCAATCATTTCCATATCCAAATCATTAAATAAATTTATAATCTCATCACGATATTGCAAAGCTGTTTCAGCTGTTCCATCATCCTTACCATCATCTATATATTCTTGTAATGGTGAATCTTCTTCAGGTGTTATATTTTCTACATATGTTTCTTCAGGCGCTGCCATGATGAAAGAGCCTATGCTTATCAACATTTTTATCAAAAAGAAAGCCACAACAACAATAAGAATAACCTTAACTATTCTTTTATAAGGAATGCTCTTTTGAGGACGTTTGGATGTAGATGTTGTATTCTGATTTTGCACATAAGTTGCTGTTGTTTCTTTTTTTACACGATAACCACAATTTGGGCAAGTTGTACTCCCAGGTGGTATTTTTGTATGACAGACATCACAACGCATCATTCTCCCTCCTTTATTTCATTATAAAATGCTTTCAGACAAAAAGAAAGAAAACAAAATATACAAAAAAAAGATATTAGCTTTAGCCAATATCCTGACCTATTGATAGATACGTAAAACATTCCTGACGATCTCCTTCAACGGTTTCACTTAAATACAGACTACTATTATCTGTATAATCACTCACAACATGACGTGTTTTATCATCTTCATCTGTTTCCATCAAAGGTGCATACTTTGAAATTGTATCTTGAATTTGAGTATTGAACTTATCATTCATCATATTCAACTTATTGTCATCTAAACTTAATGGAAATTCTTGTATGGTACCATCATTATTCCATGAAATCGTTATATTTTGTCTTTCCAATGTTTGTCCATAAAAAGTCAATGCCACTGTAACATTCATTATATCATCATGACCACTTATATTTGTATAAGCTTGAACGCCTTCATCTTCATAAATATAGTAACTTTCATTCACATCAACTTCTTCTAATTGTAAATTATCCTTTAAAAAACTTTCAATATCCTGTTCATAGGTTAATGCATAGTCCATCGTCCCATCATCATATCCATCATTGATGCCTTCTTCAAAAGATTCACCACTTATTGTTGAAACTTCCTCTGAAAAAGATAAGTGATCGACAACACCGATAATTAAAGGCACAATATTAGCTATAACACCCGCAATAACAATCACAACCAATATCCTTTTTATATAAGAAGATACATTTTGATTTGTACGATATTGCGTCCTATTCCTACGTACTCTTTTTCTACGGTTTTGAAAAACTTCAGGTTCTGGATATTCAGTTGATGTTTTTGTCTGATTAACTGCAGTACTGCTAACATGACTTTTTCGTATACGATAGCCACAATTTGGACATGTATCACTTCCTGGTGGTATTTTTGTATCACAAACATCACATCGCATAATCAATTTCTCCCCTTTCCCCTTATGTTCCTATACTTTTATTATAATTGTTCACAAGACAAAATAGAAGAGAAGTTTGCATAATTAGATATAATTATCTGATTTTCTCATTATTTTTGTCTATATAAAGAGAAAATTTTTCTAAACTCAGGATTAAACATTATTTCACTTAAATCAATAAAATTTAAGTTATTTTTCATTATTTCACTTAATATTTAAGTTATTTCTTTAGTTATTCACTTATTTGTTTAGTTATTTAGTTATTTGTTCACTTATTTATTATAAACTTAAATCAATATTCATATACGAAAAAACGCATCGATTGATGCGTTATAAAGGTTTCTTTTTGATTCTACTAAAATCTCTAGGATATTGAGAAGGTGTACTTTTTACCTTATGTATATAAATATTACAACGATGATCATTCTCATCTGTTAATGTGAAGCTTTCCTGTTTGATGACCTTTCCACCAAGTTTTTCTATACCCTGTTTTGCTTCCTGTAATTCTTCTTGCGCCTTTAATCCTTTTAAAGTTATAAAATCTCCATCAACTTTCACTAAAGGTAAGCATAATTCATCTAAAATATTTAATCTAGCGACAGCTCTTGCTGTGACAATATCAAATGATTCACGATGAGTTTTTGCGTATTCTTCTGCTCTCGCACTTATCGCATGAACATCCTTTAAATCTAAAACTTGAATTAAATGATTTAAAAATGTAATACGTTTTGAAAGTGAGTCCACGATTGTAACTTTTAATTCTGGAAAGACAATCTTTAAAGGAATAGAAGGAAAACCTGCACCCGCTCCTACATCACATAAAGATTGATTGGACAATGCATAATCAAATGAAATCGTTAATGAATCATAGAAATGTTTGAGATAAACATCTTCTTTTTGAGTAATGGCTGTTAAATTCATTTTTTGATTCCATTCAACTAATGTCTGATAATAGTTTTCAAACTGTTCAAGTTGTTTTGATGATAATGTTATACCTTTATCTAAAAGGGCTTGTATAAATTGTTCCTGATTCATATATACCTCTTAATAATGTTGTTTCAAATAGATCAACAAGACTGAAATATCAGCTGGATTGATACCTGAAATTCTTGATGCCTGAGCAATTGTAACTGGTCGAATTTCAGATAATTTCTGTTTAGCTTCTAATGAAAGATTTAAAACATCTTCATAATCAATATCTTGTGGAATCTGTTTTTCTTCCATTTTTCTTTGTTTCTCTACCTGTCGTAAAGTCTTATCAATATATCCTTTATACTTAATAAGAATTGTGACTCTTTTTTCTTCTTCCGATGTCAAATGAGCATCATCAATATAGGGTTTTAATTTCTGATAATCCATTTCTGGTCTCTGTAATAATTCTTTAGCACTGACACCTTCTTTTAATGGTGTAGAACCTAATTGTACTAATAATTCATTGATTTCATGTTTTGGTGTAAAACGAATACTATCTAGTCTTTCTATTTCATTATGAATATGTTTCATCTTTTCCAAATAAGCCTGATATACCTCTTTGCTAACCAAATGTGCATCATAACCATGTTGCCTTAATCTTTCATCAGCATTATCATGACGCAATAATAATCGATATTCAGCTCGAGATGTCAACATACGATAAGGTTCTTTTGTTCCTTTTGTGACTAAATCATCAATCATAACACCAATATAAGCTTCATCTCTTTTTAAAATCAATGGTTCTTCATGATTAATCTTCTTAACAGCATTAATTCCTGCTATTAAACCTTGTGCTGCAGCTTCCTCATATCCACTTGTTCCATTAATTTGTCCTGCTGTAAAAAGATTTTTGATGACTTTTGTTTCTAATGATGGCCATAACTGTAGTGGATCGATTGCATCATATTCAATAGCATAAGCATATTTTAAGATTTGACAATTTTCTAATCCTGGGATTGTACGAATCATTTGTTCTTGAATATCATGAGGCATGGATGTTGAAAAACCTTGCACATAAATTGTATTCATCTCTTTAGATTCTGGTTCTAAGAAAATTTGATGTTGTGGCTTATCAGAGAATTTCACTATTTTATCTTCAATAGAAGGACAATATCTTGGTCCTACTCCTTTGACAATACCTGAATACATACTACATTTTGATAAGTTATCTCTAATAATTTTATGTGTTCTTTCATTTGTATATGTTAAATAACAAGGAGTTTGCTGTTCAATAGGAATAAATGTTGTTGTTTCATAACTAAAAGCAAGTGGTTCATCGGTACCTGGCTGTAATTGTGTCTTTGAATAATCTACACTATTGATTTCTACTCTTGGTGGTGTTCCTGTTTTTAATCTTTGAATACGGAATCCTAAATCTTTTAACTGATCAGATAAATATAATGATTGTTTTTGTTGATCTGGACCACTCGGTGTTTTTTGATCACCTACAAGAATTTCAGCTTTTAAATAAGTTCCTGTTGTTAAAATGACAGTTTTTCCTTCATAAGTTTTTCCATTATCCAAAACAACACCTTTGACTGTCTGATTTTCAATCATTAAACCCTCTACCATACCTTCAACAATATCTAAATTTTCCTGTTGTTTTAAGATAGTTTGCATATAACGTGGATAGGCTTTTTTATCCGCTTGTGCACGTAACGATTGAACACCTGGCCCTTTCGCTGTATTTAACATCTTCATCTGTAAATATGTTGCATCAGCTGTTTTTCCCATCTGACCACCTAAGGCATCAATTTCTCTAACTATGATTCCTTTTGCTGGTCCTCCAATAGATGTATTACATGGCATAGAGCCAACATTTTCAAAATTTGATGTAACCAGCAATGTTTTTTTACCAATTCTTGATGAGGCTAAAGATGCTTCAATACCAGCATGCCCACCTCCTACAACAATCACATCATACATTTTTATCACTCCTTTAATCTGTATCATCTTAGCATAAAATAGTGATATTATCAATTTGATTTCTTTTCATAATATTATCTTATTATCAAATAAAAATGAATTTCACCCTTTCATATCTTTTTTTATTATGAATAAAATCTGGCATATGTTATAATACTTTTGAGGTGAGTTTATGAATCCTAAAGATATCTTAGAAAAATATTATCATTTTGCGGTTGTAGGAGTGACTCCTAATCAAGAAAAATATGGTTATAAAATATTTAAACGTTTATTAGAAAAAGGTTATCAAACTTATGGTGTTTCACCAAAATATCAAACGATTGAAGATTATAATATTTATCCATCATTAGAAGCCATTGATCATCCAATAGATGTTGTCGTCTTTGTTGTAAATAAAAAGTTTGCATACGATTATGTAGATGAAATGTCTGGTATCGGTATTCGATATGCCTGGATGCAACCTGGCACATATGATGATCAGTTATTACAATATATGAAAGATCAAGGCATTACACCTATTTTGGCCTGTATTTTAGTGGAAACAGAGTAATCAGCTTTTTAGCTGATTTTTTTGTATAACTTGAAGATTCTAATCATATAAAGTCTAGTCATCTGTATAACAAGAATCTCCATCTAACATATAAACATCAAGAATATAGGAATCATCTATATCTTTTTATAAACTTGTCCATCACTAACAAAAGAATATTGAGATGCATGTTGCTTATTCTCTCCATAAACAACAATAATAAAAAACATAAGTATTCAAATACTTTTTCACTCATCATACACATCTTTGTATTACAATCAAGATAGGAGGTTATATCTATGAAGCAATATTTTAAATATTTCTTTTTTCGTTATTTCTTACTTTATTTTCTTCTCTCTTTACCTGCTTTTGGATTTACATTTGCACCTCAAATCTATTCTTTTTTGATGATTCTCTTTTTATGGATTTACACATTTAGACTCAAAAGAAAAAATCATTTGAATGAAAACTATTTTCTTTTCCAATCTTTCCTTGTAATATTAATTTCAACAGCATTATCTATTTCTTTCATATTATCTCAAGGCTATTTATCTTCTCCCTACTGGAATATCTTCTATATGATTGCTATTCCTTTTAGTCCGTTATTTATTTCTGCTACTTTTTTAGGATTTTATTCCGTTGCTTTTATAAGTCCTATTGTTATTCTCTTAGCTCATTTGATAATTATTTATGCAATGACAAAACCTCAAATCCAAACACGTCGTATAATTTTATGGTCCTTAGCGATGATCATAACAACAACTACAAGTATCTATATCTATCAAACTAGCCCATCACACAAATACAAAGGTGGACATGATTTTGACTATATGAATGGTTATTCCAGCACAGATCTCTCCGCTTTTACTCCTTATAGTGAAAATAGTCAGCTTGTAGAGCTTCAGGAACCGAGCACTTTGGTGATTGAAAACGAAAAAGATATGCCTATTCTCGATGGAGCTGAAGCCTGTTATCCTGTTTATAGTGCCATTGCAAAAGCTGTCTATAAAGATATTGATCAGATAGAAAAAGCTTATAGTGAAACAGAAGACTTCTATAACTATAATACCAATGGAAAAATTGTTACATTTACAAACACATCTGTCGGTTATTCACGTTTAATCAATGGAGAAGTTGATATGTTTTTTGGAGCCAAACCATCTCAGTCACAATTGGAAGAAGCTAAAGAAGCTGGTGTTGAATTTGAGTATACACCTATTGGTCAGGAAGCTTTTGTCTTCTTTGTAAATAAAGGCAATCCTGTATCTAACTTATCAACACAACAAATTAAAGATATCTATCACGGGGATATCACCAATTGGAAAGATGTTGGTGGAAAAAATAAAGAAATCCTTGCTTTTCAAAGACCAGAAAGATCTGGCAGTCAAGCTATGATGACTTATTTCATGGGTGATCTTTCATTAAAAGAACCCCTTCAATATGAATATGTTTCAGCAATGACAGGTATTATTAGTGATACGGCGCAATATAATGGCGAAAAAGATGCCATTGGATATACGTTTAGATATTTCCTAGAAGGCCTTCATCAAGAACAAGATGTGAAAATATTATCTGTAGATGGTATTAAGCCAACAACTGAGAATATTAAAAATCAAACATATCCTATTTCTACTTATTTGTATTGTGTCACATTAAAGTCAAATCAAAAAGATAATGTCAAAAAGCTAAAAGAATATCTTCTCTCTTCACAAGGACAGTATATTATTGAACAAACAGGATATTGTGCTTTATCTTAGTCAACATTTATAACATTATTATATAAACATATATTCATAAAACTGTGAGTACGAAAAAAGATGCTTGACCTCATCAAAGTCAGACATCTTTTTTCATACTTTTATATTATTAAAATCAATATAGGAAAGACAATTATGGGATGCTTTTTCAATTTTTATTTGTAAAATTGAGGTAAATATTTTTTATGAGCTTCTAGCATTTCATCCAGTATCTTTTTGGCAGTGATTTCACTTTGGACAAGTGGGTTAATTGTCATAGCAACCAAAGCATCATCATAGTTACCACTCAATGCTACATTTGTTGTTAAAATTTCAAAGGCTTTTAATTGATGAATTAATCCAACTGTCTGTAATGGCAATTCTCCAACAGGAATTGGTATAGGTCCATCTTTGGTAATCTTGCAGCTGACTTCTACCACAACATCATCTGGCATATTAGAAATAGCTCCTTGATTTAATGTATCAACAACTTGAATATCTCCTTTATCATTGTATAAAGATGAAATCAAATTACAGGCTGCATCACTATAATAAGCCCCACCTCTTTGTTCCAATTCTTTTGGTTTGACATCAAGAGTCTCATCTTTATATTTTTCAAACAATTCTTTTTCAACCTTTTTAACAACTTGGGCACGACATTGTCCTTTTGCGGCATCTTCCTGGCAATGTTCTAACATCTGCTGTTTTTGTAAATAATAACGCAAGTACCCAATTCCTAAATATCCATAGCTATTTAAAAATTCTTTTGACCATGGAATATCAACAATGTTCTTCAAAGATTCCCTATTTCCCTGATCAATCATTGTGTCAATAAGCTTTCTATTGGCATTTTCTCCATTTAATGTAATATCTAACGCATAGATCATATGATTGATTCCACCAATCTTGACATCTAATTGGTCATCTTCTTTGACATTTAAGATATGTTCAATATCCTTAATCATATTGACTGGTCCATTGCATAAACCAATAAATTTTTTCCATCCTGTATGTCTAAAAACAGCTTCAGCATTAATTCCTGATGGGTTTGTAAATGAGATAATCCAAGCATCTGGGCATAATTTTTCACAATCCTTAATAATATCAAAGATAACAGGTATCGTTCTTAAAGCTTTAAACATTCCACCTGGTCCATTTGTTTCCTGTCCAATGACACCATATTTCAAAGGAATCAATTCATCCTTTTCTCTCGCATCTAATTGCCCAACTCTAAATTGAGTTGTGACAAAATTTGCATCTTTCAATGCCTCCTGACGATCAAGAGTCATATAAATTTTCATAGGGATTCCTGCTTTTTTAACCATTCTTTTAGCAAGATTTCCTACAATTTCCAACTTATGTTTCCCTTCTTCAATATCAACAAGCCATAATTCTCTAACAGGTAATTCATCATATCTTTTGATAAATCCTTCAATAAGCTCTGGTGTATAGGAAGAACCACCACCAATTGTTACTATTTTAACGCTTTTCATAATCTTCCTCCTTCAATTGACTTGCAGCTTCTTGATCCAAACAAACAATCACATTTGGATGTCTTTGAATAATAGAACTAGGGAAATCTGAAGTCACTTCACCATAAATCATTCTTTTCACTAAATCAGCTTTCTTTTCTCCCTTAGCCATCATGATCAGTTGTTTTGCTTTCATGATTGTACCAATTCCCTGTGTGACACCTTGTGTAGGAACATCTTCAATATGATCAAATCCATAATCAAGTGAACTTTCTATAGATTCTTGATGTAAATTCACAACATGACATGCTCCATCAAGTAGACTTCCTGGCTCATTATAAGCAATGTGTCCATCCATTCCAATTCCTAAAATTTGGATATCAATAGGATTGGCATCAATCAAAGATTCATATCTTTGACATTCTTGAATCATATCTTCTTTTGATCCATCTAAAGCATTGATATTTTCAGGTAAAATATCAATGTGGGAAAAAAGTTCATTTTTCATTGCTGATGCAAAACTATGTGGATGACTTGGAGTTAATCCTACATATTCATCTAAATTGAATGCTTTGACCTGACGAAAACTTACTTTTTGAGCCTGATAATTGTCTATAAAATAGCGATAAACTCCAAGTGGTGTTGATCCTGTTGCAAACCCAATAACTGGTTGCGAATGATTTCTAATAAAATGACAGATATATTCTCCTACATAAGCATCAAGATGCTCCTCTTTTTCAAAGACAAGAATTTTCATTTTAAACCCTCCTATTTTATAACTCTCTTCTCACATTAATAGTAACATGATTAAAGACGAGAATATACAAAAAAACAAATTTTAATTAATTCTTAATCTCATATTTTTTAAAGTATATTCTTAGACAACTTTTAATAAGTAAACCTAAATATCTTTTCAATATAAATTGACTTTATGACTTATTTATGAAGTTTAATATTGTAAAAGGCATATATATACATTCTTTTTAAGTATTTGTTTTTTCATCATTCGCTATTACAATATAGAGTATAAGGAGGAATATAAGATATGAGTTTTCAAGACAATTTTTTATGGGGTGGAGCAATTGCTGCAAACCAGGCTGAAGGAGCATGGAATGTAGATGGGCGTGGTCCTGCCAAAACAGACGTGACAACAGGAGGTTCTGTAAAAGAACCTAGATATGTCACATTTATTGATAAAGATGGAAAACCTGGTAAAGTTGTAAACGGCCAACCTATTCCTAGTGGTGCTAAATATGCGGTATTAGATGATTACTATTATCCTAATCATGATGGTGTAGATTTTTATCATCATTATAAGGAAGATATCGCATTACTTGCTGAAATGGGATTTAAAATGTTTAGACTGTCTATTTCATGGTCACGTTTATATCCTCATGGTGACGAAGAAACACCAAATCCAAAAGGAGTTGAATTTTATCGTTCCGTCTTTATGGAATGTAAAAAACATAGTATTGAACCATTAGTGACTATCTGGCATTTTGATACACCACTATATTTAGAAGAACATTATGGTGGATGGAACAATCGTCAATTGATTGATTTTTACGTACGTTTTGCGACAACTTGTTTTAAAGAATATCAAGGACTAGTAAAATATTGGTTAACTTTCAATGAAATCAATAACACAGTCATGATGTTAAATCTTTTTGGTAATCATGCAGGAGATAAAGAACATCAACAAGGTTATCAACAACTTCATTATCAATTTGTTGCAAGTGCAAAAGCAGTTCAGATTGGTCATGAAATTGATCCAAATAATATGATTGGATGTATGATTTGTGGCATTACATTTTATCCAGGAACATGTGATCCTCAAGATATTATGGCTAATCGCCATATGTGGGAAAAGAGTATTTTCTATTGTGGAGATGTTCAATGTAAAGGAAAATATCCAACTTTTGCGAAAAGATTATGGAATGAACATCATGTTCAATTAGATATCACTGAACAAGATTTAGAAGATTTAAGAAATGGTTGTGTCGATATGTATACATTCTCTTACTATATGTCATCTATCGAAACAACACATGAAACAGATGATATGGTTTCTGGTAACTTTGCTGCTGGAGCAAGAAACCCATATTTAACATATTCTGATTGGGGATGGGCTCAAGACCCTCTAGGATTACGCTATTATCTAGAAATGATTTATGATCGTTATGAAAAACCATTAATGGTTGTAGAAAATGGTTTAGGTGCTTATGATACTTTAGAAGAAGACGGAAGCATTCATGATGATTATCGTATCGACTATTTAAGAGATCATATTAAAGAAATGGGAAAAGCCATTGATAATGGTGTTAATTTGATTGGATATACAACGTGGGGATGTATTGATTTAGTATCAGCAGGTACTGGAGAAATGCGTAAACGTTATGGTTTTATTTATGTAGATAAAGATGATCAAGGTCATGGAACTTATAATCGTTATCGTAAAGATTCTTTCTACTGGTATAAAAAAGTGATTGAAAGTCATGGAGAAGATTTAGACTAAAAGAAAACACGTTGATCAAAATGATTAACGTGTTTTAATAACGTCTTTTTTTTGCCTTTTTTGTCATGAACACTGAAGAAACAAATGAAACAAAAGGTACAGTCATAATAACCCCCAAAGACCCTGAGATCCCTTGAATAATTTCAATACCTATATCATAAGAATTAATCATCTGTAAAAATGGAATATTATATGCATAATAAATCATCAATGTACTTAAAGAACTTCCAACAAATGCTAAAATCAATGTATTAGACATTGTTCCCATCATATCTCCACCAATTTTAATACCACTCTTAAATAAAATCGCTCTTGATATATTAGGATTATGATATACTAATTCTTCTAACGTTGTTGCAATTGACATTGACATATCAACAACAGCACCTAATGATGCAATTAAAATAGCGGAGAATAATAATCCACTAACATCCAATGGTACACTCTGTCCAATATATATTAATGATTCTATATCTTCTACATTATAACCATTAATATTTGTAAACATTCCACATAACGCAGCAAATAATCCTGCCACAACAACCCCACAAACTGTTCCAATAATAGAACAATATGTTTTCATAGAAAATCCGCCTATCAGATACATCGTCATTAACGTTGTTATAATGGTAACTATAACAGCTCCTAAAAACGGTGAAAATCCTAAGTATAACATTGGTAGATATAAATAAATAATACAAATAAATGTAAAAATTAAACTAATAGCTGAAGTGAGACCTTTTCTTTTTCCAATCATAACTAAACAAATGAGAAAAAATGCAACAATCATAAATAATGTATTCGTTCTATCATAATTATACACGCTAGCTGAAAATGATCCGTCATATTCACTGACTTGTACAATAACATCTGTTCCAACTTGACAATCAGCACCATACAGATAACTATCGATATTTGTTGCTTCGACAATCTCTCCGGCATAATCTCCAGATTTGAGTTCAACATTAACAACCTGTGTTCCCAATTGTTGTCCACTTTCATCTCTACTTTCAGAAATAATTTCCACAACCGTTGCTCTTTCAAATTGAGCACCTTCAGTATCCATTAAAGACACTTTATCTACTCCTTGATTAAAAAAATACAAAAACACAAAAAACAATAAAACACATATCCAAACAACAATATGTTTTATTTGTTCTTTTCTATTCAAACTCATAAATTCATTCCACAATTTCATAAAACCCTCCAATAACGAAAACAAGACAGAACAAGTCTGTCTTGTTACTTCAATCAATTATTCAGTCTCTTTTTTTCTATAAACCTTATAAGATACAATTCCAGCTAATGAACCTACTGCTAATAATGTTAATCCTAAAACGTTGGCTGTATCCTCAGTTTTAACAGCATCTTTAGACGTAGCAGAATTTGAAGTCTGTACTATTTGATCTGATTTGCCAGATTGATCAGTTGTTTGAGAAGGAGTCTGATCTTTATTTGTTTCTTGTTGGTTTTGATTGTTATTTTGATTATTCTCATCTGGGTTTACAGGTGTAACAGGTGTTATATCTTCTTTATTAACTAAAGATTGTAATTCTGTTTGTTCTTGTTTTAATGAATCAAGTAATGAAGTTAATTCTGTTTTTGTAATCTTTGATTCATTCATTTGTGTTTTTAATTGAGCTAAAGCTTGTTTATACGCATTAACATTTTCTTGTGTATATTGACCTTTTTTATTTCCAATTTCAATTGTTGATAAGAATTTTCCAGCTTCATCGAATTGTGCCTGTAAATCTGCATATTCTGCTTTTGTCACAACTTCAGATTTAGCTGTTAACATATTTGTATAAACTTGATCAATTGTTGCTTCATCAACTGCTGCATTTTTATCAGCTTCATAGAATGTCTTATCCAAGAATTTTGAGTATCCTTGTTTTAAAGCATCAGTGTTATTTGGATCTCTATAATCTGTATCTTTTGCTCTAGCATAGTAATCTAATGGATCGTTGTTAGTATTCCATCTTGAAGCTAAATCATCGATAGCCACAGAATCATCAACAGTTTCTAAAGTTGTAGATAAGCCATTTAAAGCTTCTTCAATACGTTGTTTTGATCCACTTGTCATATCTACTTTATCCATTGATTGTAAATCAGCTTTTAATTCTTCAATTGAAGTTGCTTTTTCATCTTTTTTAATAGTAACATCATTTGCATATTTATCTCCATTAACATCATATGTTTTGATTGTAAATGAATCACTTGTAAAATCAATTGTTGAGAATGTTGGAATTGGATTATTAGAACGTTCAGCTAAGTAATATTGTTTATCTGTACTTAAAGCATAGAATTTACTTCCTGTTGCTGAACCAGCAGCGATATATAAAGTTCCTTCTGGATTATATGCAGTACTCGCTGCATCTTCTCCAACTCCTTCAGTTGTAATAACTTTACCATCTAAAATTTGGAAAGTACGTGCATAAGAATGATCGTGCCCAGTTAAACATACATCAATATCAAATTCATCCATTAATGGTGCAAATAAAATTCTTAAGTTAGCTCCATCCGTATTAGCATGAGGTGCGCCAGCTCCATAAATATCATGATGGAACATAACGATACGCCATTTTGCATCTTCATGACTGCTAATAGCTTCTTCTAAGAATGCTTTGTGTTGAGCAACATTACGGCTATTACTATTTAAAGAAATAATTAATGCATCACCATAACTATAGTAATAGTTTCCTCCTGCATTTGTAGATCCTAATGCAGATGCGTTTGGATTATTGTAATGTAATTTGTAATCATCACCTTTAGATTCATGATTACCAATTGTTGTTGCGACAGGAATACTTCTTAGATATTGAGGATATAAATATCCAGCATATTCCTGTTCTTTAATAATATAACGTGCTTTATCTTCAGCTGAATTATCATTTGTAACTTCTGAATAATCAATTTGATCTCCTGCAGATAAAATAAAGCTTGCATCAGGTGCTGTTTTCATTGCCTGAGTTAAAGTTTTGTTCCATGAATAAGTATCATTTGCAATATTTTGATCATCATTAGATTTTTCACCTGATGATCCAGAAGCACCAATTTGTGGATCTCCTACAAGAATTGTCTGGAAGTTTGTAAATGAATGTGTCTGATATGTATAAGTATCACTCCATGTACTTCCATCTACACTGTATTGATAGTAATAAGTTGTGTTTTCTTCTAAATAATTGTCAACTGATACTTTATTTGATGCTTTATAATATTCTGCATCAGTATCAAAATCATTTGTTTTATTAATACTTTGAGCTTTCCCTTCAAATACAGTAGCATTACTCATATCTTGAGATTTAGACATTTTAACTTGTGGTGTCCCAGCGACTTTTGAATACCATGCAAAATTTAAATCTTTTTCTGTTTTACCAGGTGTTAAAATAACTTTTCCTGAATCAAATTCTTCTTTATTGTTCCAAGTGTTATTATACCAGTCTTGATATCCAGATTCATTTTGGACATTAGAAATATAATCTTTATATCCATCTGCATGAACTCCGAATGCAAAAACTGAAGCGCTACACATTGATGACACTGTTGTCATAGTTGCTAATGAAAGAAGTAATTTTCTTTTTAAGTTTTCGTTCATTTTCATTCTCCCTTTTTTAATTTAAAGTATCTTTCAATACTTCCGTGTATACTTTAAACAATATCAAAGAAGACCTCAATAGCATTTACAAAAACTTAAACTTCTTTTACATAATTTTAAGAGAACTTCCATTTTTATTTAGAAAACTTAGAAATTATTAAAATGATATCTTTAAACAAAATGATCTTACTTCATAACAAAAGAATACACTTTATACATTTTGATTATCAAGGTATCTATCATACCAACCAGCAATAATAATAACTGTTCAATTAATAAGGGAACAATTAATTTTTTAATGCCTGATTACTAAATATTTATTGCTTCTTAAGAAGGGAAATGTTAGGTTCAAGAATATTCATAATATACATTCTTCTTTTATCTTCTTTATTTTATTCTTTTGTACAATAACAATAATGAAATCCACTATAACCAAATAGAATAGTCTCCCTTAAATAAAAAAGGAATTTCTATTTAAATAGATTTTCCTTCTTTAAGTATTCTCAATTTGAAATACTATTATTGTTCATCATATAAATCTGCAATTTCTCCCATATCTTCCAATCGTATATGTGAAGCATCTATTCTTGGTGATTCTTCATTTTGTTGGGATAGATTGGCAGGTAACTGTCCTTCTAATTGTCCTCTAATACTTTTTGATCTTAGTAAGCAAAACTCCTGAAATGTATCTACGCCTAAAAGATAATCTTGATAAGAACAAAATGCAGTTGGATCTTTTCGTACATAAGAATCTATCATTTGCGTTGTGTCTTCTACCTTCTTTTGAAAATATCCACTTTCAAAATATTCATCAATAAAATATTGGAAATATTCATGATATTGTTTAAAATACTCATCATGTTGCATAACATGATGGTACAACGGTCTATTAAACATAACCTCTTGAGTATAAGGCGTATTAATAGGATAATTCACATATTTTGTCACATCATTACTAGGATTAGGCATACCTAATGAATATGTACCATATGCTAGATTATAATCCCAGGGAAGCATTGAAATCATACCATCTTCTTCATATAAATAATAGTTATGTCCTGTTGGACCTAAATAACTATCTAAATTAACCACAAAAACCTGTACTACGAAATATCTTAAAACCTCATCTATGTTGACAGCTTTTTCTATATTTTGATTATCATCTAATATTTTTAATGATTGAATTAATCTTTTTTTATCAGCTTCAGTTATCTTAAATTTCGCATTATTAAATAAATTAGGATACGATTCAATATTCTCATCAATATACTGTAACGCTAAATCTTTATTAGGTGCATAAACATCTGTATATCCAGGTTTATAAAGAATTCCATGATCTTTTCCATAATTTCTTTTTACAAAAGCTTCTTCTGGTTCTTCAATCGCTAAAAATAATCCCCAATCTTTTTGATTGATTGTCACCCAGACATAACTTGTTAGAGGAGATGGAACACCCATAAAAGACATCATATCGTAAGTCATATAGTTTTTTAAGTATGCATTATCTTGAAAAGAACAATCTAATGTAAACTTATCCAAACCATAATAATGATATCCTGAATCATAATGATCAAATTCTATTTTTAGACTAAAACGATCTGATTCATAACGGTCAATAAGTTCTAACGAATTATTTCCCTTCACTCTCAGCCCTACCATATCAAAGGTTTCTCCATCTATCGTTATAGAAGATACATGATATTCTTTGGCTTGTGCCTGATCAAAAAATTTCTGTGGATTTTCCAATTGTATATCAATCGTATGAACATAACTTTGATCAAATAATTTAGAAGCATAAGCAGGTAATTGATAGGCTGGTGTTATACCCCAATGTCCCGGTAACATCAAACCAACAGTGATAATAAGACTAAAGATAACGAATATCATAACAAGTATATCTATATATTTATGTTTAATCATATTAATTCATATAATCTCCATTATAAGAAACCATCACTGTATATAAAACACCTTCCATATCTGAAAGCTCATTAACAAATGATGTTTCCTGATCCTTAAGTCTGATTTCATAATTCAGTTCAATACAATCTTTTTTGATACTCTTGCTTTTCAACGAAAAAGCATATACCTGTTTTTGAATAAATTGATAGACATTCTTTTCACTATTTTGATTTTCACAATGAACAACTAGTATATAAGGTCTTTGTGTATTTTTCTTATGAGAAAAGATATAAAGAATAATTCCAATCCATAAACTCCCAAATACAGCTAAAGGAATTAAACCTGCTGCCAATACAATACCGACTGCTATACTCCAGAACAAAAACGCAATGTCCATAGGTTCTTTAATAGCTGTTCTAAATCGTACAATTGATAAAGCACCAACCATCCCTAAAGATAAAATAATATTACTTGTAATGGCAAGAATCACTAATGTCGTAATCATTGTTAAAGCTACAAGTGTTATTGCAAAACTGGAAGTATACATAATCCCACTATATGTTTTTTTATAAACAAAGAAAATAAACATCCCCATCATAAATGCCAAAAGTAAAGCTATTGACATATCCAGTAATGAAACAGCATGTATATTTTCTAAAAAATTTGAACGAAATATATCCTGAAAAGTCATTTTTCTTCTCCTTTACCAATCAATCTGTCGACATTTTGCAAACTTTGAATAGGCTGATGTTTTCTGTGAAAGTCCTTGTATCGCCATTTTCACAATATCAGGTAAAAATTCATTATATTTCACTTCGAATACTGCAAAATCATCTACACCTATTTTTCTATGATCCAATGATAAAAAATCATATATATTTTTATATGTACACAAATATCTATCTATTGTTAATCTTACCTTGGATACATCATATGTATAAGCCTGCCTTTGGTATGATACAATCACACAAGGTTTTAATAATTCTCCTTTTAATGCACTATAAAATTCAATCATTAATGGATTACCACTTTTTAATAAAAAATCTATATCTCCATTCAATATATCTTGAACCTGTTTAACAGTCAATTTCGTAGAACGTTTCGCACATAACCCATTATGTTTCATTTTCTTTTCTAATCGTATAAAACTTAAATCATGATTATAATATCGTATTCTAAACTTATGCCTTTGTGATACCCCATTTAACTTTTCTTTTAAAGCTCTATCATCAGGTGTATCAAAATAAAGACTATGAACATCATAATATCCTTCATTTAATGTATAATGATCTTTAGAGAATAATAAATTCAATCTTCGATTTAAAATCTCTGCTTCTAATGGATTGATAATATGTTTAAGTTCGTGCCGATATTGAATAGGTTTATAATTCTTAATCATAAGCATAACCTCTCTATAAATTGAGGAGTTTATTTCCATAAACTCCTACATTTTCACATCAAATGAAACAATTTCTCCACTAATAGCATTCACTTGATAACTATAACTTGCATATGAATCTGTAAAATTCACATTATATACAAGTTGATTGCTTTTAACATCCAATTCATCTTCATACGACTTCAAATCATTAAGAGTCACTTGAGCATGTTCTAAAACTTTTGTTCTAACTTCTTCATCTCTCAAATATCCACTATGACTCTCTACCCCATCTATCGTAATTGTTTTAAACTGTATATTTTTATAATGAATTAATGTATTTAAATCATTAATGGAAAGATCAACCAAATCAGAAAATTCATAATCTGGACTGACACCTATTAATTTTTTTATTAACGTGACCTTACCTACAGAAATCCCATATTTTTTAGCTAATTCCTGTCGTTCTTTAGAAAAACTGTAATCCTGTGAAACAACTGATGCATTTAATGAATAACCCGATAAAATATCTTTAACATCTGATGCAACTTGTTCTTTCAATTCTTCTCTAATTTCTTTATCCTGTCCTTGAACACTAACTAAAACTGAATTTTTAGCTTCACTTATATATCCATATTTAAACATACTTCCTATAATAGCATTTACAGCTACATCCAAATCTGTATTTTCTAAATCCATCTCTTCTAAAACAAGAACTGCATCTTCATTGTGACAAATAACCTCTTCTACTCGCCTTTCATTATTGACTTCCAATTCAATGCTTGGATTCACTTCAAAGGCAACTGAATAAGCCTCTTGTGAAGGCCAAAAAAGAAAACCAATCACAATCATACACATAACAACTGCAAGTGATAATGATTTATGAATATGAATTTTTCTTTTATGAACTTCATCTTCAGGTCTAACTTGAGATATGTACTGTATATCTTGGAGTAATTCATTTTTTCTTGAAGGTGTATGAACACTTTGAAATTCCTGTCTAATCATCTTTTTTATCTTTCTATTATTCATAGTTCATTCCTCCAAACTTTTTTTCAATTTCTTTAATGAACGATGATATTTATTTAAAACTGTTGTTAATTTCATTTCCATAATTTCAGAAATTTCTTTAAAAGTTAATCCTTCTTCTACATGTAAGATGATGATTTCTCTTTCTTCAACTGAGAGTTTATCCAATAGAACCCGAATCATCATCTTATCATGTATATCTTTCATCCCTTCATCTACATCATCAATTTCATAATCGACAACCTGTTCCCTATTATGTTTTCTAAATGACATATAAGTGATGTTGCGAGAGATTGTTATTATCCATGCTTTAGGATGACCATTTTCTTTATACAGATGAATATTTTTATATATCTGTATAAAAGTATCGTGAGTCAAATCCTGTGCCATTTCCTTTGATTTGGCAATACTATAAATATAGCGATAAATATCATCACGCATCAAATCATATATTTCTCCTAAAATATCTGTTTCATTTTTTAATCGAATTAACAATTTCTCTAATTTTTTCTCTCTTAACATCATTGATCTCTCCTATGATGTTAATATCTCATTTATGATTTATCTATTTCTTGCATGTTTATATTAAGAATATATTAAGTTTACGTTAATTAATCATCGTAATTTGTATCATCATGATCATCATCTTTGTCATAATTTGTATCATCATCATCATGATCATCATAATTTGTATTATCATAGTTTGTATTGTCATAATTTGTATTTTTATTTGTTGATTGTCCTGAACTTGATGGTTGTGTTGATGGTTTTGAAGTAGCAGGTTTATTTGTTGACTGATAATTCGTATTATCATCATAATTCGTATTATCATAATTTGTATTATCATAATTTGTGTTTTTACTTGTTTGTGATGAAGTTGATGGTTTGGATGCTGCTGGTTTACTTGTTGAATTATAGTTTGTATTATCATAGTTTGTATTGTCGTAATTCGTATTGTTTTGATTTGTTACTTTATTTTGTGTTGTCTGTTGTGTATTTGATGGTTTACTTACAGGTTTAACTTCTGGTTCAACCTCTCTTTCTACAATCCCTTTTGCAGCACTCACTTCATATTCATATTCATTTTGATTATATTTAAATTCTATATCATAAGTCAAAACACCATTTTCCATATCATAATCAATTTCCAATTCTTTAATCTGACTCTTTGAAACGGAAGCATTCTTTAATGCGATATTTAAAGCTTCATCTTTTGTAATATATTGTTTTGTACTAACATTTCCTACCATTTTATTGGCATTTTTTTGTGTATCATCTTTATCTAAAGACTGATAAATTAAAATTAAATCTTGAGCATTAAGTTTCACCAAATCCTCTACTTTATATGTCTTCTTAGCATCATCATTTTCATCTATAATATCTTCAATTAAATTTGCTTTTCCATAAGAAATGCTGTATTTATTCATCAAAGATTCCACATCATCATCAATATCTATATCTTGAGAATAAATAGCACCTTCAATAGAATAACTCTTCAATGTTGTATAAATATATTGACTCAATTCATCTTCTAAGGCCACTCTTGCTTGATCATCATCATTTTCAACTGACAATAAGACTGTATTTTGATTTGCATTTAAATATCCATTCTTCACCAGCGATCCAAGGACAGCATTCATTGCGACATTTGCATCTGCCTGTTCTAACTCCATATCTTGTAATACTTTTTTAGCATCATCATTAACTGCGATAGCTTCTATAACTTTATCGTCCTCATCCAAATGTAATTGGATACTAGGATTCACATCTAGTGTCACAAGACTCGTATATTTTTGTGCACTTTGTCCATTTCCACACCCAGTCACCATTGATAACATAATGACTCCTGTTCCTAATAATTTTATCATATTTGTTTTTTTCATAGTTTTCTCATCTCCTTCACTCTATTAATGTATAAACATACTGATTTATCACAACAAAATTAAAAAAATTTTTATAACAAAAAAACATCCTTTTCAGGGATGCTCTTTTTTAAAATATAAAACACGTTATTCTTCTCATAATTTATGATTATCTTCTTCAAATTCTTCCAATATCTTGAGTGAACTGCTTGTTCCAATACGACTTGCTCCAGCTTCTATCATTGCTCGGCATGTTTTCCAATCACGTATTCCTCCGGCAGCTTTCACTTTGACTTCATCTCCAACTGTTTCTTTCATTAAACGAACATCTTCTACTGTTGCTCCTGAAGTACCAAAACCTGTACTCGTTTTGATATAATCCGGCTTCACTTGTTTTGCAATGAGTGCTATATGCTTTATTTCATCTTTTGTAAGGTAACAATTTTCAAAAATAACTTTACATATCCTGTGATTTTGATGACAGAGTTGCACAATACTTTGCATTTCTTTTTCAATATAATCCCAGTCATGCATCTTTGCTTTCCCAATATTAATTACATAATCAATCTCATCAGCTCCATCATCAATAGCCTGTTTTGTTTCAGCTAATTTGATATCTAATGTTGTCTGTCCTAATGGAAATGAAATAGCTGCACCGACATGAATAGAAGTTCCTTTCAGTAATTCTTTACACAACTTTACTGGCTCACTGTTAATTGCTACCATTGCAGCTCCAATATCTTTAGCCTCATCACATAATTTAATAAAATCATCTCTCGAGGCATAAGCCTTTAAAAACGTATGATCAAACATACTAGCTAGTTCTTCTTTTGTCATGTCAAAACCTCCTTATAATAATTTCAACAATTGCATGTGATTTGTAATAATTATATCACTTTGACTTTGATTATTTTGAAATTTTCCTGAATAGTAAGCAACAACTTCTAAACCTGCCATTTTTGCTGCTTGTATTCCAAAAGTACTATCCTCTACAACAAACAATGGCTTTTGATATTTTTGTTGTCTTACAATTATTTGATAAACTTCCGGACTAGGCTTTGTTTTTTTAACATCTTCTTTTCCCATGTAAAATAATATATACTTATCTAAGTTTAAATCTGTCAAAACTTGTTTTATTATTTTTCTTGGTGACGAAGAAGCTATGATAATATCAATATTCTTTTGAAAGATATTTTCTATGCATTGTTGAACATTTGGAAAAACTATTTGCTGATAATTAGGGAATTTTAATTCCTGAAGATACTTTTCAAAAAGGTATTGAATATTACCTTGATAATTAATATATTCTTTTAAAATATCAAATATATCTTTAGTATTTAAACCTAGTATTTCTTCTAGTTTCTTCTCTGGTATAACATATCCTCTAGATACAAAAAAATTCCTTAACTGGTTCATGTACCAACTTTCACTATCAATAATAACTCCATCCATATCAAAAATAATATACGGTTTCATCTTAACCCCTCTTAAATGTTGCTGTCATATTAATAAAAGTAACATCTAAAGATGAAATAGAATATTCTATGACTGCTCCATCGTCAGCATATCCAATATCTTGAACAAGCATAATTGGATTTGTAGAGCTGACTTCTAAAATTTTTCTAACTTCACTATCAGGTAAACTTGGAATTAGTGTTTCTCGAATAATGGATACCTTTAATCCTTTACTATCCAGATACTGGTAGAAATGCTGTGCTGCTTCTTTAGCCTCTTTATCAAAATTTTCTAATAATTTTTTATCAATATATGAGCGTGAAAATGATGCTACCTTTATTCCAGCATATCTGACTCTATCCATGACCCATACAAGATCACCTACATTTATTGATAAGTGTTTAGCAATATCTGGTGTAGCCTCAGTTATTCCAACATTTAAAAATTTTGTTTTACAAACAAAACCATTTCTATTAATAACTTTATCTAATTTATATATTGTTGAATTGATAACCTCTTGTTGATCATTAATTTTTTTCTTAGATGAAACAAATGTTCCAACGCCTTTTCTTTTATATAAATAACCCTCAGTTACAAGCTCATTTAATGCCTGTCTAACTGTTGTTCTGCTTAACTGATATTTATCAATTAATTCGTGTTCAGTGGGAATTGTTTCATCTTCCTTATAAACACCATCATCAATCAAATTGATTATAATTTGCTTTAGCTGGTAAAATAATGGTAAAGGTATATTTTTATCAATAGTATATTTCATTTATATATCAACTCCTCTTGTCACATTGTAACATTTTTTCCATATTTTACCTATTTATTATTATTATAAATTTGAAAAAATAGGGATTTTCACCCTATTTTTTCAAAAAGGGAAGTATTTATTGATACGCATTACCCATATCCATATAACATTCTAAAACAGCCAATTCTTCATCAGATTTATCTTTAGGTTTTATTACATATTGTCCAACACTTGCAGGAATAAAAACTGCTTCAGCATAATGAATTTCAATAGGCTCAAATTCATTATTAGGACTAACAATAATAGCTTCTTCTCCTTCTACAAGTACATGCAATTTTACATGATCCTTTGTTTCAAAAAACACTGGCTTATTAAACCAATATCTATCAACTTTTAATAATTCATATTCCATTGTTCCACTATGCTCTTTTCTCCATCCAGTTCCTCTATCAACTTCAGCTTTTTTAGAAATAAGATGTTCTTTTACAAATTTAGTTTGATATTTTTCTTGAATAACCTTTTCACCATGATCTATATTAATTGGTCTTGGTTTACCATCAGCATCAATACGTCCCCAATCCCAGAGTTTAAATGTCTGAAATCCAATTGGATTTATTTCTAATACTAAAGTATCTTTACCAGAAGCATGAATTGTTCCACTTGGAATATAAATATGGTCATGTTTTTTCATTGGAAAACGATTAATCCATTGTTCATCATCAAATTCACCAGTTTTTTGAGCTTCTTTAAAGGCTTTAACCAGTTCCTCTTTTTTGACTCCATCCTTAGTCCCTAAATATACAGAACTTTTTTCAGATGTATCAAGAAAATAATAACTCTCATAATGTCCAAATGGAAAATTAAAAACTTCTTGTGCATATCCAATATCTGGATGAACTTGCAAACTTAAATTTCCACCACCCCATGTATCTAAAAAATCACATCCAACTGGGCAATTATATCCAAACCAGAAAAAATTTTGATTTCCTAAAAACTCAACAGCTTTATATTGTACTATATCTCTACCAATAATTCTAAATTCATTTTCTCCTAATTTTGCTAGTGTATTTTGAAAATTCATCCATCCAGTCATACCCCAAGCTGTATTTTCTTTATCAAGTCCTCCATTTAAAACATCCTTACACCAATGTCCACCCCATACTCCTCTATTAAAGAATGGTTCAAGTTTAAAAGGATGAGAAGCAAAGTAATTCAATGCTTTTCTAAAATCATCTCCTGTTGTCATAACAGGATTGTCTTTATTATCACCATCTATTACAAAATCCATATCATCAAAAATATGACGTTTATGACTATCAAAATACTTGGATTCAACAAAATTAAAAATTTTTTCTTTTGTCAATGGATCTTCATCTGGATTATTCATTCCCCAATTTGTTAATGTCGAAAAATAACCATCTTTAATTCTTTGAATTGTAATATTGTTATATACAAGAATATTTCCCTTTGTCACCAAAGTTGCTCCTATTCCATAAATAACAATTAATCCTTGAGTACTATTTATTACTTCTTGCGCTGTTTTTAGCTTTTGTTTATCAAAATATTCATCTATTTGCCCGACTGCAAATACTCCATTAATACGATCTTCAGTTATAAATTTGTCTAATCTATCACGTAAAACATCATCGGAAGCTCTCAGATCATCTGTACAAATTACTAATTGTGGATGAATATTGTCTATCAAAAACTGTCGTATCTCTTTATGATTAATATGATAATATGAATCAATAACCATTACACATTTAGAATCATATTTTTGTATTTCAGAATCAATCACTCTACATATTTGCTGATATCCTTTCCAAGATTGTGTTTCTTCTACAACAAATACAGGATGTAAATCAAAATTTGGAATTCTTTCATTTATCTTTTCGTACATAATAGTCCTCCTATATATCCATATAAATTTCTAAAACAGCACACTCTTGAAGACGTGATTTTCCATATGGTTTAATAGTATACTGACCTGCTGCTGGAGGGACAAAAACTGCTTCTGCATAATGAATAACAACTGGTTCAAAACTATTATCTAAACTTTCAATAATAGCTTCCTCTCCCTCTACAAGAACATGAATCATAATACAATCATTTGGATCAAAATGTACTGTCTTATTAAACCAATATCTGTTTACTTCCATAGGAGCCTCAAATGGCATTGTTCCGCTTCTTTCTTTTTTCCATCCATACCCTCTATCTACTTCTTGCTTTTTAGAAATAAATTGGTCTTTAATCATTTGGGTTTGAAATTCCTCTTGAATAACATGTTTTCCATGATCAATATTAATAGGTCTAGGTTTTCCATCATAATCTAAACGTCCCCAATCCCATAATTTAAATGTTGTAAAGCAAAACATATCTATCTCAAGTGTTAATGTATTTTTACCAGCAGAGTGAATTGTACCTCCAGGGATAAAGACATGATCATGTTTTTTTACAGGAAAATGATTAATCCACTTTTCATCATCAAATTCTCCAGTTTCTTGGGCAGTTTCAAAAGCTGCTACTAACTCATCAAGTTTTACACCATCCTTTGTTCCTAAATAAACCGAACTTTCGTCACAAGTATCTAACATATAATAGCTTTCATAATGTCCCCATGATGAATTAAATACTTCTTGAGCATAGGCAATCGTGGGATGAACCTGTAGACTAAGATTACCTCCACCCCATGTATCTAAGAAATTAACATGCAATGGACATCTATTTCCATAGAGATACCAGATTTTTCTTCCTAATACTTCTTTAGGGTTACATAAAATTAAATCTGTTGATGGAAATTCAAAAATAGCATTATTCAATTGTGCAGCTACGGCTTGCCAATCCAAAAATCCTGTAATTCCCCATGCGGTATTTTCTAAATCTTTTCCAGCATTTAAAACTTTTTGACACCAATGTCCACCCCATACTCCTTTCGTAAAAATAGGGATTGGTTTAAATGGACTTGTTGAAAATTTATGTGTTATTTCATCAAAATCTTTTTTTGTTATCATGATAAACTGATTATCTTTATTACAATCAATGACATAATCGCATATTTTATAAATATCTCTTTTATGTTTATCTTGAATTCTACTTTCTAAAAAATTAAATCTCTTTTCTTTTCTCAAATATTCTTCATCTTCATTATGAGCACCCCAATTTCCTAAACCTTGCTGATATCTATCTTTTATTGTTTGATAGCTAATAGAACCATATACTAAGATATCTGGTTGACAAATCGTTTTTGATGCAACACCATAAACAACAATTAAACCTTGAGTGTTTTTTATTTTATCTTGTACATCTTTTATCTTGTTAAAATCAAAAAATTCTTCAATAGTTCCTACACTAAATACCCCATTTACACGATCATCTGTAATAAATCTACCAAACTTTTCTTGAATGATTGATTCATCATACTTAGCTATATCAGAATGGATAATCAATTGAGGTTGTAATGCTTTTGCTATTTTTTCAAATATTTCTTCATTAACACCATGATAATAATCAAAACAAATAACAATACGATCCTTTTGAATTAATTTTATTTGAGCATTAATTTCATTAACAATATCAATAAACCCAACTTTAGCACTTATATTTATATTTTTTTTAGGATACAAATCAAAATTTGGTACTCTATTTTTTATTTCATACATATATCTCATCTAACAATTTTAGAGTTATCCATAGTAAGCTAAAATTGTCATTTCTCCTTTCCACACTAATTTTTTTACATTTGCACTGATTAAGAAAGAATCTCCTGCTTTAAGATAAACATCTTCTATTTGACCTTCACCATCAATAACAAATGCACCTAGATAAGGTTTTGGCATTGTTAATTCGCCTTCACCTTTGACAACATATTTATAAACTGAAAAATTCTCATTATCCGTTAAATTAATCTCTGTTACACCTTGATGATTACGATAACGATAATATGTATCTTGACACTCAAATGGAACTAATATATTATCTTTAGCTTTCTCAATATCAAGTTGTCGTGGTTGTCCATTTTTATCTAGACGATCATAATCATAAAAACGATATGTGATAGGACAAGGATTACATACTTCCATAAAAGTTGTTCCTTTTTGTATAGCATGTAGTGTTCCTGCCTGAATGTTATAAAAAGATTCAGGAAAAATAGGATATCTTTTCAATAAGCCATTCCAATCCTTATTTTGGATATACTCATCTAATTCTTCAAATGTTTTAGCATTATGTCCCATAACTATATCTGAATGAGGCGGACAATCTACAATATACCAGCTCTCACTTTTTCCATGACACCCTAAATTTTTTAATGCATATTGTTCTGTAGGATGAACTTGTATACTTAAATCTGCACACGCATGAGCTATTCCCATAGACACAGGTATATGTTCCCATTTTAAAGTTGAAGGTGTTCCAAACATTTCTGGGTGTTCTTCATAAAGCTCATTTAATTTTCTTCCTTTATATTCACCATTTAAAATTTCATTAGCATCTTGTGGTAATCCACTAAATGCACCTAAACCAGTGACTTCATCTATATTCATATTTTTTGGTACATAATTTTCTACATGATAACGATGAACCAATGTCCCGTCACCCCAAATTGCAGTTGAAAATGTCGGCTTTAAAAATACATATTTTTCATTCATAAAAGTATCACCTCTATTTTTATTGTATATTTCAAATTAATAAAATGATTGAAACATATTGTATATAAGTAAAAGATTATGCTTTTCTAAATCCTTTTGCTTTTAAATTTCATTTTCTAAAATATTAATTACATCTTTTATATTTTTAACTCTATATGTTGCTTGTTTCTTTGCAACTTCATGTCCATGCACCATACAAAAGCTCATATGACAAAAATGGAACATTCCTATATCATTTAGACTATCACCAATGGCAATAGTATTCTTTTGAGGTATATTATTGAGTTTTAAATATTGATATATACCGTGTTCTTTTGTCGCTTGTTGCTGAGTAATATCGTAACTATAATCTGATGTTTCTTTACATTGATAATGATTTGTACGACTTAAAATATTTTTTTGATAATCTTCATAAAATTCATGATGTTTTTGTTTATTAGGGAAAATATAATTTATATGGATAATTTGTTTATAATCATTTTGTATATATTCATCTATAGTTTGAGAAAGAATTTTATTGGGATCATTTTGAAACATAAATGTTGTATATGAAGATAATTTTCCAAAAATATATTCATTATCAATGTTTGTCACTTTAGCATAATCTTTGTACTTATACATACCATGATATATTTCTAAAAATTGATTATTTGTAAAAGGATATAAGCAGATAACTTTATGATTCATATATATTTCAGCACCATTCCAACCTATACAATCAAAATCAATTGATTTAAATTTTGTTGTAATATTATTCAAAAAAGTATGATGTCTAGCTGTACATAGTACAAATTTATTTTTATTATTGATCCAACGTTTAATAGCTTCAACATCCTCATCTAATACTTCCTTTGTTTTCGGTCTTAATAATGTATCATCCAAATCACAAAATATAATCTGATTCATATCATATCCTCACTTTAAACAATACCAAAAACTCCTAACACAATGGCAATCACAAGATAAACACCAATCAATTTAATAGCACTAAACTTTTTAAATTTTAGTAAATAGAATCCTAATAAAACAAGACACATTGGAATAAACTTTGGAAAAATACCATCTAAGACCTCTTGAAAATTAATAGTGCTATATTCACTTACATATTCAGCAGTAATTGTAAAATTTACATAACTTGCTGTAATAGCTCCCACTACAGTTAACCCAAGAACTGACATAGCATCTTGAATTCTAGCCATTTGTTTACCTAATAATTTATTAACTGCTTCACGTCCTGATTTATATCCTGACATAAAAGTTATTCTTGAAATTAACATATTAATTCCATATAGTACAGCAACTGCAAATATAGCTCCTAGTACACTTCCATTTGTAGATAAACCAATAGCAACGCTTAACACAATTGGTGGAATAGTTGCTTGAGTAATTGCATCACCAATTCCAGCTAAAGGGCCCATAAGTCCGACTTTAATATTTTGAATAAAATCATCACTAATTTTAGCCCCATTAGCTTTTTCAACTTCCATTGACAACTGCCCCAACAATATTATTTGTATTATAAAAAACTGAATGTCGTTTTAAAGCAGCTACCATTTTTTCTGGTTTATTTTTATAAAATTTCTTAAAAATAGGTAACATGGATAAGGTAAAACCAGGTGCTTGTAATCTTTCATACCCAAATACAGTAAGAGCATATTTCCACCATGTCCACCATACTTTATTAACTTCCTTTTTTGTTAATTGCGTTGATTCATTAATAATTTCTTTTTTTTCACTCATAATAACTCATCCTCCTCATCATCTTGTATTTCTAAATTATTTTCATTCTTATGATCAGTAAACATATAATACATAACAGCTAAACATGCCCCAAACACTGCTGTGGCAACCATATTAAATTGTAAAAATGTAATACACATCATTCCAATAAGGAAGAATATAACAAATTTGTAATCCTTTAATGTATAAGTTACTAAAATAGAAATTCCTACTGCTGGTAAAACACCACCCAAGACACTTGCTATATGTAAAACAAGTTCAGGTATTGCTGCCAATAATGAAGAAGCATAATTACTACCTAATAAAACAATAGCGAAAGTTATTCCAAATCGTATAACAAAACTTGTTATAGGTGGTAAAACCATATATGCAACTTTCATTCCTTTAATATTATTTTGAGCAATGAATTTATCACCTAATTGATAAAATACAGATGCTAAAATTTCATAACCTGTAAATAAGGCTGCTCCCAAAACACCTACTGTTGCTGCTAATGTTACTGCTACATTTGCATCAGCACCCGCTAACATTGCCAGTGCTATTGAAGGATATGATACAAAGGCCATATCAGCTGTTGCAACACCACCGATAAGAACCTGCCCTAAATACATAGCTTGTACAGCTGCTCCAATTGTTGCTCCAGTTACAACATCTCCTAAAATAATACCAACAATTGTTCCCCCAACAATTGGCTTCGACATAGCATCAGAAAAAGCGACTCCTAATGGTTGAGAATTCTCAACACTTCCTAACCAACATGCTACACCTATTAAAAAGGCTTGAAAAATACTTACATCCATAATTTTAACCTCCCTTATAATTTGATTGGACTTCTTTAAACGTTAAACCTTTTTCATCTGGTATCAATTTGAATTGAATATCAATACCTTGTGCATTCAAATATTCACAATATTTCATATCATTTGGTGATAAATAAACATTATTATAAACTTTCTCAGTTCCTTCTGCTTTACTTGCTGTTCCAAATATAATTTCTTTACCAAAATCTACCCCTTTCTTTTTAAGCAGATAAAGTTGTTCAATTTTCTTTGAAATTAAATAATATTTTTTCTTTCCAGATATGGCTTTAGGTACTTTTTCTATAGCTTGTTCAACTGTGAAAATATATACTTTTTTACCTAATCCATTTCCTGCATTTATGAAAACTTCTTTTAAAAATGGATCATTAGCTAATTCATCATCAACTAATAAAATAATAGCATCCCCTTGTCTGACCTTCGTCCACATCAATAAAACTTGTCCATGTATCAAACGATCGTCCACTCTTACCAAATTTAAAGACATAATTTTCTCTCCTTTCCTGTTATGTTATCGTGTTGTCATGACATCTTTACATTAATATAATAGCATTACTTTTATAAAAATGCAATGCTCTATAAACTACAAATAGAAATTTTTCCTGTGTCCATAATTTGGTTAATTAATTGTTGCGTTTCCATATCTAAATCACATAACATCTCTAGCTCTATAACCATTGCCAGATTCATTCCTGTTACAAGATATATATTTGAATCCTTATGAGCCAGAATATATCTATAACACTCGTTATATGGAGTGGCATTTGGAATATCCGTTACAATAATAATTTCTTTATATTCTTTTTCTAATGTTTCTATTCTTTCAGTTAGTTGTACTCTAAAATTATCAACTCCTTCTTCTGTTAATGAACATGTATAAATATTTTCCTTTTTACCTATAATCATCTCACAACTTTCTTTAACACCTTCACACATTGTAGAATGTGTAACTAATAAAATAGCTTTCATTATTTCCACCTCATCTTTAAAAATTTGCTGTATCTGGATAGGATCCTATTTTTCCATGAGTCTGACTAAGATTTTTTATTCTTTTAATATCTTCTTTCACTAATTGAAAATCAAAAACTTCTAAATTACTTTTAATTCTTTCATTTGTTACTGATTTAGGTATAGGAATGATTTCATTATCTATGGCGTATCGAATACAAATTTGAGCAGGTGTCTTTCTATATTTCTCCGCTATCTTCTGTATAATCGGATCATTCAATACTTGACTTCTTCCTAATGGACTATATGCTTCTAAAACAATATTATTTTGACGACAATATGATATTGTTTCTTCATCATAATAATAAGGATGGAATTCTATTTGATTCACCGTAATAGGAATCTCTATCTCCTGACTGAGTTCTTCTAAATGATGTTTCATAAAGTTACTTACTCCAATCGCTTTAATTTTACCCTCTTTATAGAGATATTCCATTGCTTGATAAACTTCAATATTTCTTTTTTGATAATTCTCTCTATAGTCTTTTGGTGCAGGCCAATGAATTAAGTATAAATCAATGTATTCAAGCTGTAATTTATTTAAACTTTCATAAAATGCATCAATAGCTTCTTGATAATGACTTACTGTATTCCATAATTTTGTTGTAACAAAAAGCTCATCTCTTGATATATGACTTTGCTTAATTGCTTCACCAATTGCACATTCATTCCCATAGCTACTTGCAGTATCAATATGTCTATACCCATAGGAAATAGCTGCTTTCACCGACTCAACAGCAGTATCATAATCATCAATTTTCCAGGTTCCAAAACCAATACAAGGTATATTCACACCATTATTTAATTGTAAATCCATTATTTCCCTCCTTTATTGTAATGATGTCATGTCATCATTATATTAACTCTTGTGTATTTTTTTGTCAATATGAAGTGATAAATTATCTAAAATGTTTATCAACAATATTTTTTAACATACAAACTATGAATAAGATTTCATTCTAAAATTAATAGAAAAATAACTTTAATTGTATCAATATATTTTTCATATCATATACTATATATAGAAATATTCTTATCCGCATTGACCTTACTTTTCATTTGTAGTATATTATAAATGAAGAATATTTCAAAAAAAGGATAGAAGTTTGTTAAATGGTGCTTCACAGCCGTTAAATGTGGGTTGAAACATTCAGTGCTCCACAGCTGAAAATGTGGGTTGAAACATTCAGTGCTCCACAGCTGAAAATGTGGGTTGAAACTTTTAACAGACTACCTATCCTTTTTTATTTAATCAGGAGGATTCTATGAGCAAATTAAATATTTATTACATAAACAATAACTATATCAATTATTTGCAAGAAGAAGAACGAAAAGCAAGGGGTTTTACTAAAGTTTCAAACAACACAGATATGAACTATGAAAATTTCAAACCTTATGTAGGTATTGTTTTACAAATTGAAAAATACAATTACTTTGTTCCACTAACACATCCAAAACAACATTACGATGATAATGCTCGATTTTTTAATAGAATTTCTCATCCTATTGAATTAACAAATGGAAGAAAATATGGTCGACTAATGTTTTGCTATATGATTCCTATAAAAGATAGTAATTTGATTCATTTGATTAATATTAACAATATAGAAGATAACAATTATAAAAATGTACTTATGTCACAATATTTCTATCTAAAATCATCTGAAAAGGAAGAAATCATCATAAATTCAGCAATCAAATTATATAATAAAGTCAAAGGAAATCCTCGGAAATCCTCATCATTTTCTTTATTCTAAATGTTGTGATTTTGAACTACTTGAAAAAGCTTGTAATCTTTATCCATTATAACAATTATATATTCTCATTTTTATTTAATATACTCATTATTAAACATTGAAACAGAGGCCTTTATAATATTATGCTTCTGTTTTATTTTATTATGTGTATACATATAATAATTTAGTAATATATCAACAGATGTTTTCAATATTTTTTAATATATTCTTTTCATAATAATAAGCTTAGATATAAAGAAAGCTATTGATAAAAATTATCAATAGCTAATCTTCAAAATAGTATTAATCTTGAGAATCAGATTTTTTATTTTTCATAACCACAAATAAACATGCAGCTCCTAATAATGCTAATACAAATACTCCTATAACTTGTTCATCACCAGTTTTTACTTTATCATGAGATGAAGTTGTCCCATTTACTGTTGGTGTAGTAGAAGGTTTTTCTCCAGTTTGTCCTGAATTTCCTTGATTTGGATTATCTTGACCTGGTTTTTCAGGTGTATCTGTACCTGGATTCATTTCATCACTCTTACCTTTAACAGTAACTGTAAATTGAGCTTCAAATTCACCATAATGTACAGTTAAAGTTTGTTCACCAACTTTTGATGAATCAAATCCTGTTACTTCTACTTTATGAGTAATATCAGCTGTTGCACCTGTATCATATTTTGCTATAACTTTTAATCCTGTTAAATCAAGTGTATCTCCAAGTGCATAAACTGTTTTACTTGGCATTTGTTCAATGGCGATACTTTCAATCTTTCCATTTGATACTTCTTGTAATTTAATTTTTGCATTATCAATAGCTAAATCACCATCTGATTTTGCTAAAGATTTAGCAGTAATCACAACTTGAGAAACACCAGTTTCTTGAATATTCAATGGTATTGATTTTTCTGTTAATGTTTCTGAAGCATCTAAAGAAATTGTTTGTTTAACAATATGATCTCCACTAATGATAAGTGACATAGGTTGTGTTGCCTGATAAGTAAAATCAAAATTATATAAACCTGTTTTTTGAACATTTAATGGTATTGTAATTGTATTTCCATCTTTAATCTTATTGATCAAACGTCCATTACTATAATCACTTCCATTAACCATCTTTAAGTATTCATTAGCAACAATATTTTCATGTTTTGAATCTAAAATACCTAATTCTACTTCTAAAACTTTTTCATCTTCAAAATTATCTGGTAAGATCATCGCATTTCTTACAGAATATTGACTAATGACTTCAAGATTATTGTAAGCTTCCATTAAAGCATTAGATAATTTCATTTTTTCATCATCACTCATAGAATTATCATCTACTGCTGCTTTAGCTTTTATATAAGCTTGATCAAAGGCATCCCAGCTTTCAGCTTTATACCATGATTCACTAATATTTGAAGTTTGTTCTACAGCATCAGCTATTCTCTTATCATTTTCAACAATAAGAACTCTGGCTGTACTTCTCATACCAAGTTGTGCTCCACCTGTTGGTGAGAAAATTTCTACATAAAAATCTTTATTTCCAGTCACATCCAAATTATCAATAGTTTTTAAAGTTACATATTTTACTTTTTCTCCATCTTTGAATGTGATTGTTTCATTTGTAATATTTTCATAATATTGCCCTTGTACTGCTGTACCTGGAGGTGTTGTAACATTAACAGTAACTTCTCCTGTTGATCCCCCGTTACGTTTAATCTTAACTTTGATAGAGTCTCCTTCAGTGACTTGATATGAATCTGTTTCAATTTCAAATAAACCATTTTCATTTGTACCTAAATAGTAACCATATGCAAAGTTTACAGGTTTTCTATTTGTACCTGTTGTTAATTGAATTGTATGTGTTCCTGCACCTAAAGTTGGAGATTCATACAATATTTGACCTGGTGTTATTTCTCCAGCTGAAGCATTAGCTGAACTTGTATATTTTCCATCAATATAAATATCAAATGAACCATAGTCAGGTCCTTTTGTACCTACTAATGCAAAGTATGTTCCTTCAAATGTATACTTAATATTTGCCCAACCATCAGTTGTTGTATAACTTCCATCTTCTTGTTTTTCCCAACCTGTATTTCCTTGATGGTCATCATCCCAAGAACCTTTATTTAATTCCAATCCTTCATCACCTGGAACAAATTTTGTATATGCTTCTGGTAAAGGTTGAGTTTTTTCAAAACCATCAGCTGTTTTATAAATACCAACTTCACTGATCATTGGTTCAGCATAAGAATTAGAAATATGAATTCTAATAGCTTTTGCTTGAACTGGATCAATTCTTAATAATTTTTTAGCTCCAATAGTATGACCATCTTCAAAAGGTAGCCATTGTCCATCTGCAGTTTGATATTCTACTTCAAACTCACTAATTCTTTGTCCCTTTTCAATATATTCTTCAATTGATACAACATCAAATTCTTTCACTTCATCAAATTCAATTTCTAAAGTTCCTGTTTTTTCACCTTTTTCTGTTGTCCAATAAGTATCTTCATCACCATCAATAGCTTTAGCTGGTGAATACTCTTTTGCATTTTCATAAACAGATGAAGCTCCTGCTTTAGAATTTTGTGCTAATAAATTTGTTTTAAATGTATTATCAATTGCATTTTTAAATTCATTTAGACGAGAATAAATACTTCCATCTAAATCCCCTGTTTGATTTGGTGGGAAGTTCAATAATAATGGTGATCCATTACCTACTGTTTGGAAATAAATATTTCCTAATTGACTTATAGATTTTGGTAAATCTCCATCGTGATAGAACCAACCAGAAGTAATACTGACATCACTTTCTGGAACTGACCAATGGTCACCATCTGGAATACCATAAGTGAATCCATCAGCTTCACTATATCCGTCACCTTTTTCAGAATCTACTTTAGCCCAAGTTGTATCACTTGCTTGCCCTTTTTCATTTCCAATCCAGTGAATTCCACCTTCTGTTCCACCACCAAAAATAAGAATACCTGGTTCATTATCTTTGATAGTTTTTAAAATACGTTCTGTATCATATTCTTGAGCATCGCCACCTTCTCCTTTGGCACCATCCATCCACCATTCTGTGAATTTTCCATGATTACCATATTTAGGATTAGTTACGATCTCAGTAATCTGATTAACATAATAATCATTATAATCTAAAACATCTTTTTCTTTGACTTCTTCCATTGTCATACCATCAACAGGATTTCCATTTTCATCTAACAATGGATTACCATCTTTATCATAGTATCCATAGCTTTCAGCATTTTCGTCCCATGGAGATAAGTATAATCCCATATCCATATCATATTCAGTACAAGCTGCTGAAATTTCTGCTAAAATATCTCCCTTACCATCTTTATATGGTGAATTTTCAATATCATGTTCTGTATATTCACTTGGCCAAATACAGAAACCATCATGATGCTTTGCAGTTACGATGACTTTCTTAAATCCAGCATTTTTCAATGCTTCAACCATTGATTTTGCACTTTCTCCAAAATCTCCTGTAGGATTGAATACAGATGGAGATTCTGTTCCATCTCCCCATTCATTACCCGTAAATGTATTTACACCAAAATGTATGAATGCAGCTAATTCATCATCGTGATATTGAAGCTGTGCTTCATTTGGTAAAGCTCCCCAGCTTTCTGGTTCAGTAACTGTTTTATCTTCTAAATCAGTGTCATAGACTAAGGCATTTGAAGAGTAAACAGCTGAACCAACAATTGTCATTGCAAGTGTACCTGCTAAGGTACCTTTTAAAATCTTACTTTTATTCATAGTTGTTCCCTTCTCTTTCCTTATTTAACATGTAATGTTGCACACGCTCTTGTATATACGTTATTTTCACCAATAGTAGAATAAACAATTTCATATGTTCCTTCTTTTGAGAAATCAATTTCACTTGTTCTTGTTCTACCATTCCACATTAATTTTTGCCCATCATTGATTGAACAGCTTACATCTAATGCTTTACCATTAGCATCAGTTGCCTTAACATTATCCAATAATGATGATAATTGTGATTCATCACTAATTGTTATGTCTTTTACACCACTAAAAGTTGGTGCTGTCGCATAATATTTGTCAGCAGCTTCTTTTTGAGCAGCTGTCTGGCTATAACTTACATAATCAATAATGAAATCCATAGGGAAATCTGTATCTTCGTTAGGGAAACCAGGCCATGCTCCTCCTGCAGCCAAGTTAAATAATAAGTAATGAGGTTTTTGGAAATAATCTAAATCTGTAATATAAATTGTGCTATAAACATTACCATCAACATACCATTCAATTGTATCAGGATTCCATACAATACCAAATGTATGATAATCATCATTAAAAGTTCCTTCTTTTAATGAATAAGTATTTGTTTGAGCCTTATCACCATTTTCTGTCAATCCATTATGAATTGTTCCATGTACTGTACTATCACTTGTACCAGAAACATCTGGATTAGCTCCAATTAATTCCATAATATCGATTTCACCACACATTGGCCATCCCACACCTTGTTTAGAATCAACCAATCCATCTAACGTGAAATCATTACCTAAAGTCCAGAACGCAGGGAATGCCCCAGCGCCTTTTGGTAATTTAGCTCTCATTTCAATTTTTCCATATAAGAACTCTTTCTTACCAAATGTTGCAATACTTCCTGAGTCATATTTCTTAACAATATCACTACCATCTGCATTGTAGTGCACACGATATTCACCTTTTTCTGTTGCACGTAAATATAATTTCCCATCTTCAACAAAAACATTATCTTTATTAGAAACATAATCTTGAGGTTCAATACCACGTTTATGTCCTAATTGATATGACCAAGTGCTTTTATCTAAAGTGTCGAAATCATCACGCCATACTTCAGTATATTGACTTGCTTGTTCTTCTTGTTCTTCTTCTTTTTCTTCTTCTTGAACCTTATCATATACTGATTTTTCATAAACACGCATATCACTAACATTTACTGTAGCATGATATGATGCCTGTTCTGCTTCATTTCCATTATCAGGACCATATTTATAAACATTTAATATAACTTTATCATAATTACCTGAATTAAATGCAATTTCAACATCACTCCAAGAAGTACCACCAGGGTATTGCTCTCCTAATCGAGTTGTTGATGCATTCTCATCATTATTTGGCCCCTCTACTGAAACTGTTGTTCCTGCTTGTGCAGCACTATGTTTGACACGTACTTTAAAAATATATTCAGTATTTGGTTTAACTTGCGCAGCAGTTCTTACCCAAACATCTCCATTTTCAGCAGGCAATACAAATCCATTGGCGTTTTCACCATAACCTTCCCCAATTGTTACTGGATTATCTGCTGGAGCATTTGAATAAAAATCTCCTGAGTTCCATCCCAATGGCCAACCATCATTTCCTTTAATACTATCTTGTGTGATACCAATTAAATCACTATTCTTAATTAAGTTTTCTAATTTTGTTTTTGATTCTTCTTTTTCTTCATACTTTGTATACTCTGCTTTTTTCATTAATACAGCTTCATCAAAATACATAGTTGAATTAAAGATTGAATCTTCATTCTCAGTATACTTTAAAACTCCAATTGTGATTTTATCGTGATCACCTGAATTAAATTCAATTTTTGCTTTGGTCCAGTCAGTTCCTCCAATGTATTGATCTTCAATACCTTCAATTTTTCCTCCTTTTTCATCAGCAACTTGAACAATAGCTTGTGCACCAGATAATGATGTTCTCACATAAGTACTAAATACATAATCCGTATTCTTTTCTACCTCAATGACTTGTCTAATCCAGACATTACCATTTTTAGCAGGTAGAATTGCAGAGCGTTCGCTTTCATTGTAGCCAATGAAACTGACCCCCCCTCCGCTGTTTGAATACCATGTTCCAACATTCATATTGGATGCATCTTCAGGTTTTCCAATGTCAGCAGATTTGATTTCTTCAAAATCACCATTGGAAATGAGATTGCTAGCAGCATTGACATTCCAGTTTTGTGGAATCATTGTTCCCAACATAGCAAATGTCATTGCTCCAGCGACAAAAACTTTCTTTTTGGTCTTCATACCTTTCTCCTTTCCTGTTTAGTAAAAATATAAAGTTTTTTTATTTCTTTTTACTAAACTTTTTACTATGGCTAGTATATACTTATAGATTTATTTTTGCAAGCGATTTCATCATTTTTTGTTTTATTTTTTATTATCCTTAATATAAGTCCCTTATAAAATTCACAGAGCAAATAAAAAAAGAGATAGTTTTCCTATCTCCAAAAATTCGCATTTCCACTACCAAGAGAAACAACTTCAAATTTGGTATTATGTGAGGTGCCACCACCAAAATATCTTTTCCCAGAACCTTCACTACCATTAAAAATATCTATTTTATTTCCCTTAATAGCACCACCACGATCTACAACAATTCCATAAATAGTCCCTGCTGTATTTAAATTATGATTAGAAATCTTAATCACAGTTCCAAATGGAATAGATCGATCAGCAGCCAAACAATAATATTTCTTTCCTTTATAATATAAGTAAGGTGAGTTGGTATTATTGACTCCACTCGTTGGGGATAATTTCACACCAGATGAAGATGTTCCTCCACATCCTGTACAATCTCCACCATATATTGTCAATCTACCTGTAAAAGTTGTACCTTTTAAAACACCACCATATTGAATAATCTTATCTACTGGCTTTTCAATAATTTCTTCTTTAATCATTTGACGATCAGTTTCTTTTCCATTAGCATAAGTCAACAGATAAGTTCTTTTAGCTTTTCCATCTTTTCCTTTTTGAACAACTGTTTTTGTCCAGCTTCCACTACCTTTGGTTTTTGTTGAGTATGGTATTGTTTCTATTTTTTCTATTGTTTTCGTTTCAACTCTTGTAATTTTAATCAAATCATCCTGTTGAACAATAGCATCTTTATCTTTATTTAAAGTATCCTTCTGATCTAACTCAACATTTAATTCATTTAAGACATTTGATACTGTATCCTGCTTGACCAAATAATCTTTTTCCTCCTGTAAACCATCTTTTAAACGAATATCTACAGTTGGAATAAAATCTGTAATCTGATTAACAGCTCCTGATGATACAGTTGCTAACATAATAACAACATATACCACAGCCATCGCTAAAATTCCTTTTGTTCGGCTATCAGCCGAGACAATTGCCTCTTTAGCTTTTTGTAACATAAAATATCCTCCTTATTTAATCCCAAACATTTTTTTGGCATTAAATGTTGTGATTCTAGCAACGTCTTCTATCTCCATGTTCTTTAGCTTTGCTATTTCCTGGGCAATATACACAACATTTGCTGGCTCATTCAACTTTCCTCGAAATGGGTGAGGTGTTAAATAAGGGCAGTCCGTTTCAATCATTAAATGTTCTATATCAATTGATTGAGCAACTTCTTTAGGGACTTTTGCATTCTTAAATGTCACGGGTCCAGCTAATGATATTTCAAAACCTATATCAATATATCGCTTTGCCATTTCAGCCGATCCACTATAACAATGCATAATGCCATAATGTGCAGTTTGTTTTAAGATATTGTAAGTATCTTCATAGGCATCTCTAGCATGAATCACAATGGGCTTTTGATATTTTTTAGCAATTTCAATTTGCTTTATAAAAATATCTTTTTGCTTTTCATGAGGGACTTCTTCCCAATAATAATCTAAACCTATTTCTCCTAAAGCCACTACACATGGGTCTTGAAGTATTTTTTCAATTTCATTTAAATCCTCATCCGTTGTATCCTTACAATCATTAGGACTTATTCCGACTGCTGCATAGATAAATGAATACTCATGAGCTATCTCAACAGCCTTCTTTGATGACTCTAAATCATATCCTACAACAACCATATTTTCGACTTGATGATCTAAAGCATTTTGAATAAATTGATCTCTATCAGGATACAATTGTTCACTATTTAAATGTGTATGTGTATTGAAATACATCTTCATCACCCTGAGGCATAATAACAAATATTTAAAGCTTTGTCAAATTTCTAAAAACACAAATATACAATTAATTACCATTTTATCGACATTTTTCTTATTCACAATTCCATATATTTGTCATTATAACAAACATCATTCTATACTCTTTTGAAATATTCCAATCTATAAATATTTGTCAAAAAACGTTGAAATCACCAACATCATATTTATAGTATGTCTATTTCACAATTATTTAATCAAATTCTCATAACAAAATAAAAAGGAGATTCTTCAATCTCCCATCAATCACTATTCACCCTTAAAATCAAAATGTTTGAAAACATCACTTACAGGTAAATCATTTTCAATACTTTCAATAGTATAAGCCAATAATTCAGCTACACTGATTTGTACTAATTTATCAAAACGTTTTTCTTCTGGAATCGCAATTGTATCAGTAATAATAACTTCTTTAGCGACACAATCTTTTAATCTATCTACTGCTGGTCCTGATAATACACCATGAGTACAAGCAATATATACATCTTTAGCACCTTTTTCTTTTAAGATTTGTGCTCCTGCAACAATTGTTCCTGCAGTGTCAATCATATCATCAATTAAGACACAGTTTTTACCTGCAACATCCCCAATAATACCCATAACTTCTGCGACATTTGGTTTTGGACGTCTCTTGTCAATGATTGCAATTGGACAATCCAATGCTTCTGACATTTTTCTTGCACGAGTTGCTCCACCATGATCTGGTGATACAACACATAAATCTTCAATATTTTTATTTTTAATATATCTACAAATAAGAGGTAAAGCTTCCATTTCATCAACAGGAATATCAAAGAATCCCTGAATTTGACGAGCATGTAAGTCTACTGTAACAACTCTATCTACTCCCGCTACTGTTAATAAATCAGCAACTAAACGTGATGTGATTGGTTGTCTTGGCTTTGCTTTTCTATCTTGTCTTGCATATCCAAAATATGGTATAACTGCTGTAATTTCTTTAGCTGATGCACGTTTTAAAGCATCAGTTAAAACTAAAATTTCCATTAAATTTTCAGTTACTGGATTAGATGTTGATTGTACAATAAAGACATCTTTTCCACGTACTGATTCTTCAATTTCAACTAAAATTTCACCATCTGCAAAATGATGAACTTTACTTTTTCCAACTTCTGTTCCCAAAATATCTGCCATTGAGTTGGCTAATTCCTGATTAGATGATAAAGCAAATATTGTTATATTATTTTTCATTTTTACCTCATATTCTCCTTATTTTTTATTTTTATTACGTCTTTCGTATTCTTTTTCTCTTATCTCTTTTAAAACTTTACTATAACCTTGTTTATTTTCCTGTCTAACTCTTGCGATAGCCATTGCATCTTCTTCAACTTCTTTTGTAATTGTTGAACCAGCTGCAATATAAGCATTCTTTCTAACTGTCACTGGAGCCACTAAATTTGTATTACATCCAATAAAGACATTATCTTCAATCTTTGTCAGTGATTTGTTCTTACCATCATAGTTTGATGTAATTGTTCCACATCCAAAATTAACATCTTTACCAACTTCAGCATCACCTACATAAGTTAAATGTGAAGCCTTACTTCCTGCTCCAAAATCAGCTTTTTTCATTTCAACGAAATTTCCTAAATGAGCATTTTCATGAATATGACAATTTGTTCTTAATCTTGCATAAGGTCCAATATCTACACCACTTTCAATAATGGAATCACTTAAGACAGAGAATTTAATTTCAACATTGTCTTTAATTTCCATATTCGTAAACTCACAATATGGACCAATATGACAATGACTACCAATCACTGTTTTTCCTTTAATAATACATCCTGGTTCAATAATTGTATCTTGTCCAATCACAACATCTCTACCAATATACGTATTTGATGGATCAACAATTGTCACACCATTTAATAAATGTTCACGATTAATACGATTTCTTAAAAATTGTGTTGATTCAGCTAATGCTACACGATCATTGATACCACCAACTTCATCAAAATCATCAATCTTATAAGCATCAACTTTTAATCCTTCTTCATTCATAATCGCAATGACATCAGTCAAATAATACTCATGTTGAGCATTGTCATTAGTCACTTGAGATAAAGCTTTAAATAAAGCTTTGTTATCAAAGCAATACTCACCTGTATTCATCTCTGTAATGTCTTTTTGACTATCCAATAAATCTTTAAATTCTACGATTCCTTTAACTTGATCATCAACTTTAATAATTCTTCCATAATGTGTACTAACATCACAATCAGCACTCATAATCGTTGCAGAATTATGATGTTTTTGATGATATTCGATAAATTCCTCTAATGTTTCCTTACGAATCAATGGTGCATCACCACATAAAACTAATGTAATACCATCTTGATCCGCTAAAACATCTTGAGCCTGTAAAACAGCATGTCCTGTTCCTAATTGTTCCTTTTGTTCAACAAAAGTCACATCATCAACAATAGCTTTCACTTGTTCTGCTTCATGCCCAACAACAACTATTGTTTCATCTACACCAAGCTTTTTCAATTCATCAACAACATGATTGATCATTGGCTTGTACAATACTTCATGTACTACTTTTGGTTTATCAGACTTCATTCTTGTGCCTTTACCAGCAGCCAATACAATAGCATATACTTTCATTTTTTTCTCTCCTTATCGCCACTATTCTAACAAAAAAACATATAAAAAAAAAGAGGAAACAGGGAAATACTTACATTCATTCCCATATTTTCCATACTTTTTTCACAAAATATAAAGTTAGTCATTTATAACTTCAATCTTCCTGATTTAAAATTTCTGTTTTTCGTACAAAAGCATATTTATGCAAAAAGAAACGATATCCTCTTTCCAATAATTCCTGATCCTGTGTTAAACCAAATACACAAGAACCACTTCCTGACATCAAAGTTCCATCAAACCCCAATTCTTTCATTTCTTCTTTAATTTTCAAAATATCAGGTACAATTTTTAATGATGGTTCTTCTAATGTATTTCCTAAGCAATCAACAACTTGATCATAATCATTATTCTCAATAGCCTCTTTCATATCGTGAATACGTGGATGAACAGCTTTTTTGAGATCAAGCATTCCAAATGATTTCTTTGTTGAAACACCTTTTTTAGGTTTAACCAACAATAAATAACAATGAAACTGATGTGGAATAAATTCTAACTGTTCTCCAATGCCTTTGACAAATGCCATTTTCTCATAAATGCAAAATGGAATATCAGCACCAATCTCTTTACCTATATCAGCTAATGTTTCTAAAGATAAATTTAACCTAAACATCTGATTCATGGCTTTCATGACGGCTGCCCCATCAGCACTGCCTCCAGCCAATCCGGCTTGCGTTGGAATATGTTTATAAATATGAATTTTCACACCATAAGGTATTTGATAACGTTCTATCAATGCTCTAGCAACTTTATACATGATATTACGTTCATCTGTAGGCATACGATTTGTATTCGCTGTAATCTGAATGCCCTGGTCTATTTTTTCAATATAAATTAAATCATGTAAAGTAATAGGTGTCATGATCATCTCCAAATCATGATAACCATCTTCTCTTTTTCTGACAACATCTAAAGCCAGATTCACTTTTGCATATGCTCTTACTTTCATTTTTTCAACCCCTTGTTGGATATATTTTTCTAGCAACACCTTTTGTATCAATACCACCAATTCCATTTTGTTTATGTGAAGTGTGATTAATAATATCTTCCACATCACAATAATTTCTCACACTCTCATTGGCGACTAAACTGGCAATATAAACAGGATCCAACGCATGAATATTCATGCGTTTAGGACTCGAAGCAAAATTTGCGCCACTCGCCAATAACATTTCATAATAAGACTGACACGCTCCTGCTATAATAATCAACGCATCTTTATCTCCCTGATATAAACGTGCCTGTTTGACAGCAGCTGTATAATCTAAAGAATGCTGATAATTTTGACCTATTGTTTTATCTGCATTTTTTCTTAAAGCATCATGACCAGTAATGACCAAAATCTGTGGTTTATGTTTTTCTAATAACTCTACAACACGAGAAGGCATTTCACTTTCTTTCATATAATAGCAATCCGCTCTAATCTTTAATTCCTCGTATTTCTTTTGACACATCTTCAAATATTTTTCATCACCATCAAGATGCAAAACCTTTCCCCTAATAACTGGATGTCTTTCCATCACAAAATCATCTTCCATATGTGGTTGAATTTCACTTAATTCCAAATCATCTAAATCACTATCCGCAATTAATCTCAGTTCTACACCTCTTAAGTAATAAATACCATCTTTAATATCAAAAATTTCAAATAATATATCACGATTATATTTCTTTCTGACAACATAATCTCCAATTTTCATAATCTCACCATGATATTATATGAATTTATAAATAATGTGTGAGTTTCTGATAATCTTCTATTTTTAATTCTTCAGGTCTTTTCTTTAAATCAATATCACATGCATTCAATATCTCTTCAGTTTTATCTAAAAATAAACTCTTGAGATTATTATAGATTGTTTTTCTTTTTTGTGTAAATGCACATTTTAAAACCTTTGTAAGAAGTGGATTATATGTTTTTTCAAAAACAATCGATAAAATAGCACTATCCACTCTTGGTGCTGGAGAAAAGACGTTTTGAGAAATCGTCATATCTAATGAACTCTTGCCAACACTTTCTATCATCAATGTCAAAGGACTACGATAAGATGGATCAGTTAACTTTAAAGCAACTTCTTTTTGAACCATCACATGAAGACTATCAATATCTGCCTGAGACGTTATAATATGTTCTAAAATATCTGAAGTAATGTAATAAGGTAAATTGGCTACAATACTGACTTTTGTATATTGTTTTTTATAATCAGCCACTATTTTCTTCAAATCAACTGTTAAGAAATCTTGAAAAATAATATCAACATTCAAACATTCACTTAATGATTCATTTAATACATCTTTTAATCTTGTATCGATCTCATAACTGACAACATGTCCTGCCTGATAAGATAATTGTTCAGTTAAAGCCCCTATTCCTGGTCCAATCTCAATAACACAAGTCTGCTGATCAATTGGTGTACAAGCCACTATCTTTTGAATCACATTCAAATCTATCAGGAAATTCTGTCCAAACTTCTTTGTTGCTTTTATATTATATTTTTCTAATAAATACATTGTATTTGCTTTTTTTGCGATATTTTTCATTCTCTCACCTAGATTCATTATAATCTAAATTGGTATAAAAGAAAAGCAGCCTTTCATCAGGCTGCTATAATTTTCTTCGACCATCAATAATTCCAAAAGCAATCATTCCTAATGCAATAATGACATATGCATAATGCAAGAAAAATCCCCAAATATTTGTTCCATAATATGGCATTGGTATAAAATTCATCAAGATAACATAAATACACAATAACCAACATCCTTTAATAATCAATTGATAAGAATCTTTTGAGTCCGTATGCACTATTGGTTTGTTAATACAACTCTGATAAATAATAGTCCTTGAATTACCTAGAAATAGTTATCTTTCAATTTTTCCCATCCCTGATCTTTCATTTCCTTTTGACAAGTATTCATAACCTTATAAACATATCTTTTTTGATTCACCTTTTTAAATTTATAAAATATAATTCTCAATGGAACAAATAAATCAAAGGGAGTCAAACTCATAAGTTGATATCCTTGATATGATTTTTTATTCAAATATCTCTCCATATCATGATTTCCTAAATCTATTCTGATTCTTAACATAAACATAAACTCCTTATGACATTTTTACATTACCTTTATAGGCTCTGCCAATCTGTAATGTTTCGGCATTCTTTAATAAAATATGATCAGAGAAAATATTTTGTATCCATTGTTTATTCACAATAAAGGATTTATGAATCTGAATAAATTGTGTGGAATGGATTGTATTGAGAAAGGCATTTAAATTCTTTCTTTCGACCATTGTTCCATTGATAGAATGGATAATAATCTGATGTCTTAATGATTCAACATAATAAATATGGGATAAACGAATCTTAGAGACAATACCATTTCTTTGATATTCATAATATTGAAATTTATCTTGAATATCTTGAAGCATATGAGATTCATTCTTTTGTATGTCTTCTGGTAATGATTCTTTTGAAAAATAGAGATTGACTTTTAATCTCATACACTCACTAACCATATCATAGTCTTTAGGACCAATAACATAATACAGTGCATAATCATGATGTGGTTGTTGTTCAATCAATTTTAAATCTTCTTTTTGTTGGACTTCAAAAATATAAATATCCTGATGACTATTTTTTTGATAAGAAATGATTGTATATTCTAGATGTTCTTTTTGGAAGAAACTTTCAAATAGTTGTTGAATATTTGAACTATTCTTTGAATAGATACTCACTCTAATCATTTTGATTGCTCCTTATCTATTCTTTCTAAATAATAAGAAAGATGTTCATGAGAATGTAACGCATCAAGAATATGATAACCATCTTTAAAATGAATACCTTGTTCCTTCATGAAATCAACAGCCTGATTAAAATCCTTTCTGCCTGATAATGTTAAAGCTATAAAACTATATATAGAGCCATCATACATATGCACATGAAACCAGACATCATAACCAATGGCTCCATAAGGTAAACGTGGAACTTTCGCATATGTGATGGCGATATAATCAATCTGACTGAGTTCTATTGTCATTTGATATTCTAAACGATGTGTATGCAAAAGATGTTTAAAGAAAGACGAAATCTTCATCAGCATATTATCATGATAAGTGTATTGTAAAACATTTTGATCAACTTTCCACATCAACTCACAATAACTGATACCTGGAAAAACAATCAATATTCCTACCAAAATAATCAGTATACCTACAATTTGCATTCCTTTCCATGCATCAGCAATAAATATACTGACTCCAAAAGCACAAATAAACAAAACATATGTGAAAGCTGTTTTGATTTTAGGTCTACCTACAATATATTTCATTAATGTTTCCTCCTTTTTATATAACTTTAAAATCTCATTCTAAATAATTCATTATTAGCATTGAAAACTTCAAATTCATCATCTTTACAGTTCAAATGCTCCACAACAAATGCTTTGCTTTGTTCTTTAGATAAAGAGGACCAACCTCTCACTGATTTTTGACCATAATGAGTCCATCTTCCCATTTGATTGAATACTTTCAAAGAAATATTATCTGCATTTTTAAAAACAATAAAATAATCGAATTCTGTGTTTTCATCTAAATGCAATTGAAAAGTGCCAAGAAACGGTTTTAATTTGGATAGAAATGTTTTTTTCATATTTCCTCTCTCCTTTCACTTTTCATTTTATGCCTTTTTATACCATTGTAAATAGATATGACACCAACGACATCTTATAGACTTATTCTACTTTATTTTATAGTTGAAATCATTTATAATTTGTTGTGAGGTAAAACATTATGGATAGAAAAGAAAAAATTATTGAAGAAATCAAAAAAAGCGATAAGCCTATATCAGCATCTACACTGGCAAAAAAACTTGGCGTTTCCAGACAAATCATTGTCGGTGATGTGGCATTAATACGTGCCAGTGGAACCAATATTATTGCGACACCAAGAGGTTATATATTAGATTCTAAACAACAAAATCAAACTTATACCATTGCGGTCAATCACTCTCAAGAACAAATGGCTGATGAATTATATACGATTGTGGATTTGGGTGGATGTGCTATTGATGTTATTGTGGATCATCCTGTCTATGGACAACTCACTGGTAAATTACATTTATCATCTCGTTATGATGTTGATCAATTTATAAAAAAAGTCAATAACAATCAGGCTAAACCTTTAAGTCAGTTAACTGATGGTTTGCATTTACACACGATTCAATGTCCAAATGAAGACACATATCAACGTATTGTCAGTGCATTAGATGAAAAAGGATATTTATTTAAGAAGGAGATTTAATTCTTCTTTTTTTATTGACACATTTTCTTTTTTGAATATAATAAGTCATAACATGTGTCTTGACACATTAATTGACAAGGAGATGTAGAAATATGAAATCACATAAACATATGCAAGTACTCGTTTTAGCTTCATTATTAATTGCTGTAGGAACAGTCATTCCTATGTTAATGCCTAAAATTATTGTTGGACCAATGTCTTTTACCTTAGCTTCACATGTTGCTGTCATGATAGCCATCTTTATTAGTCCAGCTGTAGCCATTGCTGTTGCTTTAGGAACAACACTTGGTTTCTTTATGGCAGGTTTCCCATTTGTTGTTGTCATGAGAGCTCTTACTCATGTCATTTGGGCTTATCTAGGTGCAAAATATGCGCAAAAGAATCCACAAATTTTTGAAAAACCAATCAAAACATTACAGTTTAATATTGTGATTGCATTGATTCATGCCATTGGAGAAATGATTATTGTAATTCCTTTCTATTATGGAAATGGAATGGATATCCAAATGTTCTGTTATATGATTTTTGGTTTAGTAGGCTTAGGAACTATTATTCACAGCTCTATTGATTTTTGTATCACTCTTCCTGTATGGAAGGCTTTAAGTCAAAGCAGAGTTATCACTGGTGTTTCACAAGTGAAGAAAATCAATCTCATTAAAAACGCATAAAAATAAGCATATAATCATTGAAGGTTATATGCTTTTAATTTATTAAGAATATCTTGTTTTGTAATGGATGCCATATTTAATCTTTTAAATAATGTTTTCGCATTTCCATAACCTAGATGAAACAAATCATAGATAGCCAATCTTTTTTGTTTATCACCAATAATATCTAAAGAAATAAATTCTTCCCATGTCAATGACTGACTTTCTTTAGAAAAGCTCACAACATTTTCTAATGCCTGTATAATAGCTTCTTCCCTTGCTTCAGCAATCCCCAATTTCTTTTTCCCAATAGCATCTTTTTTATCTACAAAAGCTTGCTTAACATGAGGAACTCTTTCCATAATCATATTTCGAATGCGCATACCAGGATAATCAGGATCGGTCAAAATAATAACTCCTCTTGTTTTTTCTAATTCCTCAATCAAGTCCAATGTTGCTTCATCTAAAGCTAAACCATGTGTTTCTATTGTATCTGCATCAAATAATTTTTGAATCGCTGCTGTGTCTGTTTTTCCTTCTACAACAATCACTTCTTTGATTTTTTTCTTCATTCTTCTTCACCATATTCATTATACTATATTTTTATTATTTTTCATTGTCAATAAAGCACTTTTATCAGTATAATATGGTGACAAGGGGTTGATGACATGAAAAAATATAAATATTTGTTATTTGATGTAGATGGAACTTTGTTAGATTTCAACAAAGCAGAAGAACAGGCACTTATCAATACATTTCAAAAATATAATATTGTCCTTACTGAACAGATGAATCAAAGATATGAACAAATCAATAAACAGTTATGGAAAGATTTTGAGAATGGGCTCATTGATAAAAAAACAATTGTTTATACACGTTTTGTTCAGTTATTTCAAGAATTTGGCATTGATGAAGATGGCATTGCTTTTGAAGATGACTATCAGGATGCCTTAGGTGAAGGATATTTTCTTTTGCCTCATGCTAGAGATATACTTGAAAAGCTTTATCAAAAATATCCATTATACGTTGTAACAAATGGTGTATCTAAAACTCAATATAGTCGTTTAAAAGGAACACGTATTGATCAGTATTTTCAAGATATTTTTGTATCAGAAGATATTGGTTATCAAAAACCAACTCGAGAATATTTTGATTACTGCTTTAAAAAGATGAAAAACATAGATTTAGATCAAACTTTAATTATTGGCGATTCTCTATCTAGTGATATCCAAGGTGGTATCAATGTAGGTATTGATACTTGTTGGTATAATCCTCATTGTATTGAAGAGCCTCAAGATATGAATATCACCTATATCATTCATGATTTAAAAGAATCACTGGACTTATTATAGTTGAAGCTTACAGCGTGATGCTGTAAGTTTTTTTATCATCAAATCATCACATCATAATGCCATATAAAAAGTCCTGTATTTCTACAAGACTCATACATTTATTTTAAATTTCTAAAAACATCTAATACATCTTCTGATAGACCATCTGACACAATAACCATATGATCATTCACTTCTACTTTTTTCTTATCATCACCAATTGTCTTTTCACTCATAATACGATTGAATTCATCACCATCTTCATAACGATACACATCAATGTTTCCATTATCTGTTACATAGCGATATCCTTCTACACCACCAACACTTGTTGCATCTAATACATTCTTAGATGAATAAGTAATATTTCCTTCCTTAAGTCCATTTTCAAATCGTGTATACCAATCATCTATTTGATTCGTTGCCGTATTATTGTTGTTGTTTTCATTTTCTGTGACATTTTCAGTTGAACGATTGTTATTTGCTGTATCGTTTGGTGTATCTGTCTGACTGCTACATCCAGTAAAGAATGACATACATAAAAGCAAAACTAAAATTTTCTTCATATTCTTACCTCCACATTCATATCATGGACAAAGAATAAAGAAATATACATGATTCAATCTTAATATGTTATTATTTTTAGTCATTAACCTTTTCAAACGCCTGTGGAATAAGATGCTGATCTTTTTTATTTTTAAAGCGATAATAAAGAATTGTTAGAAATGAACAAATGATTAATATTCCTATAAAAATCATCATTTCATTTGTTATTGACATATTTGTCATACTAATCACTTTTCTAAAACCATTTACACTATAAGTATAAGGAACGAATGGATGAATAAGTTTATAAAATATTCCTGATGTTTCTAAAGGATATGTTCCTGCAGAACCACCGAGATTGATAATCATAAACACAAGCAATAAAAATTCTCCAATATAACCTGTCGTTAATGATAATAACATCACAAGTGACATAAATGCTGCAGAAACAATAATTGCGAAAAGATATGTCATCAATAATTGTTGAGGTTCAAAACCACATATCCACCTTAAACTTGTAATTAAAACGATTGCTGCTAATGTAGAAATACTATACATAACAGAGGCTTTTGATAACCAATATTTGACAGGTGATGAAGCTTGTTTTATACCTTCTCTGATTGGATACATCAATGTCAAAGCCAGTGCAGCAACATATAATGCTACGCTCATCATATAGGGTGCCATCGCATGCCCATTATTTTCTACAACTGAAATTTCTTGATGTGATGTCTCTACAGGAGCTGACATCATATCTAAAGTCTTATCATCGATATCAAGACTTGCTTTTTTTACACCATCAGCTAAACTTTCATCTAAAGTTTCGAGTCCATTTTGTAATGTCTGTAAACCTGAACCCAATGTTTGAGAGCCATCACTTAACTGTTGTGATCCATCTTTGATTTGGGTAGAACCGTCACTTAACTTAGCAGAGCCGCTTATTAATGCATCATTATTTGATACGATTTTTGAAGTTCCTTCATATAATGCTTTTGCTCCTTGATCTAATTGTTGAATGCCATCGATAAGTGCTGGTGTCTGTTTTTGAAGAGCTAATAGCCCATCATTCATTTGTTGACCCCCATCTAATAACGCTTGACTTTGACTATTCAGTGTTTCTAAGCCACCATAGACTTGTGTTACACCGTTCATATAAGTTTCAAAGCCAGGTTTCAATGTTTCTTCTACTGAATTATTTAAAGATTCTAATCCTGTTTGTACTTTTTGACTTCCTGCTTCTAATTTCTGTGTATTCTCATAAACTTGTGTTAATCCTGAACTTAATTGATTGATTGCTTCTTGATTTCCACTTGTGACAGTTTTTACCAATTCTGTATATGAATAATGCGTTAATAAATATTGAGCAGTTTGATTATCCTTAGCGATAAGATTAGCTTCATCCATGCTCAATGACCTATTCATCCATGTCTGAGCAATGGTTGGATTTGTAGTAAGTATTTGATTTAATAATGTTGTTGCCTGATTCAAAGAATCATTTGCTTGATTTGCTGAAGATATTTTATTCATATTATCAGATGATAAATTATTTTTTAATTGTTGATCCAACTGTGTTAAGCCTTGTAAGACTTGCTTATTTCCATCAACAAGCTGATGAACACCTTGATTGAGGCTATCTATTCCATTATTTAATGCTTCATTGTTTTCAATAAGTTTCTGTGTCCCCTGATAAGTTTGTAAAACACCATTTGTATATTTTTGGAGACCTTCATTCAATGAAGAAGAACCCGTTGCAAGCTGTTGAACACCATCATTTAATGGTTTTGTTGAATCATTGAATGTATCTAAACCTGTTTTTAAGGAATAAACGCCATTATGAACAGTCAATACACCATCTGTATAATCTTTTAACCCCTGGCTAAGTGTTTGAACACCATCATCAAATATGAGCGAACTCTCTGCTAGAACTTGAAGATGATTTGAAATAAGTTGATTTCCATCTGTTAATTGTTGCGAACCATCTACTAATTGACTCGTTCCATCCTGTGCTTCCTTCAATCCATCTGTTAATGTTCCCACTTGTTCAAAGATAGTTTTCGCATATGTTTTCGTTACTGTTTGAGAAACTTCTTCTTTTATTTTTTCAATAGCTGAATCACCCATCTTTGAAGCAATATAATTACTTCCTGGATTTGTTATATATTGAAGTTTCATCTTTTGTGGTTGTTGATCTAAAAGCGTCGTTGCATTTTTTGAAAAATCTTCAGGAATACTTATAATCATATAATATTGACCGTTCTTTAAACCATCCTGTGCTTCTCCTTCATCTACACATTGAAAATTCATACTTTGATTCTCTTGCAGACGATCAACCAATTCTTCTCCTACATTCAAAGTTGAATTCCCATAATCAACCGCTTGATCATGGTTGACTACAGCAACTGGTATTTTATCCGTATTTCCGTAAGGATCCCACATTGACCCTAAAAAGATACACGCATATAAACTTGGAATCAAAATGATTGCAACCAGTACAACTTTTATCCAAGTGTGATGAAAAATATTTTTCCATTCTTGCTTAAGCATAAAATTCCTTCTTTCTTTCCATCTTTAGATATTTATTATCCATAGATATATAATATCTATGAACTATTATATAAATTTATACATATTTGTCAACTCTTTTAGATACAAAGTGTTATTTTTCTGTTAAAATAAAAAAGAAGGTGATAAGGATATGAAGATTAGAAAAAGTTTTGAACAGGCTATTTGTATATTACTTTTAATTGGGGCACAGGATAAACCTATTAAAAGTCATGAATTGAGTGAAAAACTACTTGTATCAGATTCTTATCTCAAAAAAATCACCAGACAGCTTGTTGTTTCTGGTTTGATTCAATCTATGGCTAATAAACGTGGTGGTTTTGTTTTAACTAAATCACTCGATTGTATATCATTATTAGATATATTTGAGGCTATGGAAGGAAAGGAGCCTTTTGTGAAAACAACACACTTAGTAGATAAAGTTTTTGATTCTCATTTAAAAGTGAAAGAAACTGAGGATTTTATTGTTGATTATTTAAATGCTGCAGAAAATCAATATAAGCAAAAATTAAAAGAAATTACTTTATCTCAAATTATAGATGCTGCTCATCAAGGAAAAGGAGAAATTTTATGAATGAATACATACTTTCTATTTTAAAAGATATTATGGCCATTGATAGTCCTTCTGGATATACAAAAGAAGTGATTCAATACTGTCAAAAAGAAGCTCAAAATTTAGGATTTGAAACTAAACTGACAAATAAAGGAAATTTACAGATTTTTGTAAATGGTCAAGATGACTATACTGTTGGGTTTTGTGCACATGTTGATACTTTAGGATTAATGGTAAGAAGTATCAAAGATAACGGAACTCTAGCATTTACAAATGTTGGTGGTCCTATTATTCCAACATTAGATGGTGAATATTGCCGTATCATCACAAGAAATCAACAAATATATACAGGAACGATTCTTTCTAATTCACCTGCTGCACATGTTTATGAAGATGCTAAAAACAAAGAAAGAACATGTGATACAATGCATATTCGTATTGATGAAAAAGTGAAGACAAAAGAAGATGTACAAAAATTAGGAATCTGTAATGGTGATTATATTGCCATTGAAACAAAAACAATGATTACTGATTCTGGATTCATTAAATCAAGATTTCTTGATGATAAAATGAGTGTTGCAATTCTTTTTGGGGTTTTAAAACATTTATCTCAAAATCATATCCAGCCACAGCACAATCTCTATTTCATGATTTCTACTTTTGAAGAGGTTGGACATGGCAGCAGTTATATATCTCATGATGTTGACGAATTGATTGCTGTAGATATGGGATGTATTGGGCAAGATTTGGCTTGCAGTGAATATGATGTTAGTATTTGTGCTAAAGATTCTAGTGGCCCATATGATTATGAATTAACATCACAATTCATTCATTTAGCCAAAACAAATCATCTCCAATATGCTGTTGATGTTTATCCATTCTACAGTAGCGATGTTTCAGCTGCATTAAGAGGTGGGCAAAATATCAAAGGTGCTTTAATAGGACCTGGTGTTCATGCTTCACATGGCATGGAAAGAACACATATCCAAGCTGTCGAAAATACATATCGTTTAGTTCTAGCATATATCCATCAAGGAGAAAATCATGGATAAAAAATTATTGTTATTTGATGTGGATGGAACTTTAATCAGTTATGATGGTATTGTTCCTTCTAGCACAATAGAAGCATTAAAAAAAGCCAAGCAACAAGGACATTATGTCTTTGTTGTAACTGGCAGAACAAAGAATAGAGCGACTGTTGGCAATATTGAAATAAGTGGAATGATTTGTGGGAATGGTGCTTATATTGAATGTGAAGGAAAAATTCTTAAAGATCAAAAACTATCTTTAAAACAAGTCAAAACAATCACAGATTATTTAGATAATCATGATCTGTGTTACTTCATGGAAGGTAATGATGGCCTATATGGTTCTCACGATTTTGAAACAAGAGCTATTCCTACTTATCAAAAATATGGGCATCAAGGTGATATTAAGATTCGTGATATTTATCCAATGATGGAATTCCCTGAAAGCATGTATCAAGAAAATATTACAAAAATTAATTATATTTTAAATAGTTATCAAGACTATTTGGATTTTAAAGAACATTTTCCACAGTTTCAATGTTTAACTTGGGGTGGTCAAGGAGAAGATGCTCTATTTGGTGACTGTGCTTTACCTGGTATCGACAAAAGAAAGGCTATTGAAGAACTCATTCAGTTTTTAAAAATAGATAAAAGCAATATCTACGCTTTTGGTGATGCAGAAGTTGATATACCTATGTTTCAATGTGCCGGTACAAGCATCTGCATGGGAAGTGGAAGAGAAGCTGCCAAACAGGCTGCAACTTATGTGACTGATGAAGTCAAAAATGATGGTATTATGAAAGCTTTACAACATTTTCATTTGATTGAAAAAGTTCATTGAAAAATCCAATGAACTTTTTTTGTTATCTATTCATTTTTATCCATTCATAAGCAAAATCACAAAAAGGTTTCATTTTTAAATATCTTGTGCCTAGTCTCCTTGACCAATTTTTGTCATATGTGGTTTTCATAAGTTTGTCCAATGCCAAGAAAATCACTCTCATCATATGATATCTCTGCATAATCTTTCCATGTACAATGTTGATTTTCAATGATAGTTGCTCCATTGGTATACCATTTTGGATGTTTTTCCACAATTACACTTGCCATTTTTCCTCTAGCACTAAAAGAAACTTCAGGATGTTGAGAACGTAAAACATGAGGCTTATGCCAAAATGCTTTGGCAATTTTTCCCCTTTCTCTAGTTGATGTCTTATTACAATCAAAAGGTAGCATTTCTTCTTTAATCACAGTGATTTCTCATCCAACAATCCACTCTATTTGTGACATGGAAGAATGAACGAAAACAATATCTCCTTTTTAGATATCTATTTTTTGAAAATCTTCTTTTAAAGTATTCTTGGTTTGTGGTTCATGACTTCTTTGAATAAAACTGGCTTTACTTATGATTCTTGTACACTCCATATATTTTTATCGATGAAATCAAATACTTTATTCCAATAAGCTTCCACATCACAATCTTTCGCTTGTGCATGTCCTGCTTCTTCTACAATATAAAGCTCTTTTGGACTTGGACAGACCTCATAAACTTCATAGACCATCTCCACTGGAACAAAGTCATCTTTTTCACCATGAATAAATAACATAGGCTGATCTGCTTTTTTGACCTGTTCAACACTAGATGCCTTTTTAAAATCATAACCTGCTTTTAATTGCGCTATTCCATTAGATATATCTAAAATAGGAAATGAAGGCAGTGAAAAACGTTTGTTTAATTCACTTGCGAAAATATCCCATACACTCGTATATCCACAGTCTTCAATATATCCTACAACATGTGGCAAATGATCTCCTGATGCCATCATAACGGTAGCACCTCCCATGGAAACACCATGTAAAATAATTTGTGCCTGAGAATCTTTTTCGATAATCCAGTCTACCCAACAGGCAATATCATCTTTATCTAGCCAACCCATGCCAATATAATCACCTTCACTTTTACCATGCGCACGATTATCTGGCAAGACAACATTATATCCTCGCTGATAATATTCTGCACCATAAGATGTCATATTTTCGTGACTTGATTTATAACCATGTATTAAAATAACCCATCGATGTTCATCTTCATGATCCAAATATTTTCCCTTTAACTGAATAGAATCATTACTAATTATAATCATTGGTTTTGTTTGACTTTCAAAGTCCATTCCTTTTATCATTTCTTTATCTTGATTTTTTTGAATTGTTTGTTGAACACTATCCTCTAATGGAATTTGATCACTTGTATCTACAATTCTTTGGTCTGACTGACTATCAGGAGACAGGGCATATTCAACAAAATATGTTCCTATTCCATATCCTACACTTAAAAGAACAGAAAGAACGATAAAAACAATGATAAATACTTTCTTTTTCAATCCTACCAATCCCTTTCTCATTGTGATTTATTATATGTAAAAAATATGAACTCTTCAAGAAAAAATGAGCAGATTTGATTATCTACTCATTAATTAATTTATTTTCAATTAAAAATTCTCTTGCGACATCACTTGTTTTCTGATTAAGTTCATCTACTTGATAATTTAACTCCACCATAACTTCATCACTTAAATAATTTTGTAATTGATTAACTAAATCTACAACTTCTGGATATTCTTCAATAACTGTATTATTCACTATAGGAATCGCATGATAAGGCAAGAAAAATTTTTGATCATCTTCTAAAACTTGTAAATCAAATTTCTTTAATAATCCGTCCGTAGAATAAGCGTCAATGACATCGCATTCATTATTCATTAAAGCTGTATATCTAGGTGCTCCATCAATTGGCACGGTTGCTTTAAAATGAATTGGATAAGCCTTCTGTAATCCTACCCAGCAATCTTCTCTTTCCATAAACATTAATGTTGGTGAAAAAGTTAATTGATTTGCAACTTGACATAAATCACTAATTGTTTTGATATTGTATTTCTCTGCAGTATCTTTTCTAATAGCCAAAGTATACGTATTATTGAATCCTAATGATTCTAAAACATTCAAATCATATCTTTCTTTCATTTGATTTTTGACTGTATTATAGACTTCATTGACATCACCATTAGGTTCATTACCTAAAACATTGCCATAAATAGTTCCAGTATATTCTACATACATATCAATAGAACCCGTACTGATGGCATCTAAAACAATAGAGCTAGAACCTAGCGACAAAGATTGTTCAACCTCAATGTCTGTATTGTCTTCAATATAATATTTCAACATGTAATTCAGAATTTCCTGTTCCGTAAAATCCATACTTCCAATTCTGATCACTTTATCTTCATTGATTTGTGATAAACCTGTATATACAAAGCTTGCAGCTAAAGCCAGACAAGATATTACAATAACAACTTTATCTAAAACTTTTTTGAATTTTGAACGTGGTTGAGATAATTGAAAACTCTTTGGTGTCACCATTCTCTCCAAAATAGAAAAAATGTAATCAATCAATAAAGCTAATAAACATGCTGGTATCGCTCCTGCTAGGATTTGTGCATTATTGACAGTACGAATACCTGCATATACTAAATATCCTAATCCATCAGCACCAATAAAAGCAGCTAATGTCATCAATCCTACTGAACTGACTGCACTTACTCTGACACCAGCCATAATGACTGGAGCAGCAAGTGGAATCTGTACCTTATATAAGACTTGAAATTTATTTAATCCAATCCCTTTGGCAGCTTCCAAGCTTTCTGCATTAATATTATCAAGTCCTGTCACTGTATTTTTAATAATAGGGAGTAAGGAATACAAAATAACCATGACAATAGCTGGTTTGGTTCCTATTCCTAAAAGTGGAATCATAAATCCTAATAGTGCCATAGAAGGAATCGCCTGAATGACATTGGCTAAAGCCATAATAGGCTTTTGAGAAGGTTTAAAATAAGTAATCAGTATACCTAATGGAACCCCAATCAAAATAGCAATGATAATAGACATAACTGTTAATTGGACATGTCCAATTAACAAATCAAAAATTTGCATATAATTCTGGGAACAATAATCTATAAATGCCTGCATTATTCTCCCTCACTTTCATCATATTTTTTCGAAAGAGTTGTCACAAGAGTACTCTTTGTAATTAATCCCTTTAAAATACCATCATCAACAACAGGAATTGTATACATATTCTTTTCTTTTGTAATATTTAACACATCAACAATGGATTCATTTGATGATATGGTTATGCAATCCTTTTGCATAACGCTTCCTACATCTTTATTCCTATTCTTTTCATTAGCTGCTGTTGCTGCCTGAATAACCCCTTTAAATTGACCACGTCTATCAATCACCATTAAGCTATCAACTTTTTCATTAAACATAATATTTAAGGCTTTGACACATTTTAAATGTTCATAGCATGTGATTGGACGATCAATCATAATATCTGCTGCTTTAATTAATTCTGGTGAATCCCAGATACGTTTCTTACCTACAAAGTTTAAAACAAAATCATTGGCTGGATGTTTAAGAATCTGTTCTGGTGTATCATATTGTTGAATCTTTCCACCACTCATGATACAAATTCTATCAGCCAGTTTAATAGCTTCCGCCATATCATGTGTGACAAAGACAATTGTTTTTTGTACACTGCTTTGTAATGTTAAAAGTTCATCTTGCAGCTGATTTCTTGTAATGGGATCCAAGGCACTAAATGGTTCATCCATCAAAATAATATCAGGTTCACTTGCAAAAGCTCTTGCGACACCCACACGCTGTTGTTGTCCTCCACTCATCTGAATGGGATATTTATCTAGGTATTCATCAGGGTCTAAACCAACCATATTTAGCACATCTTTTACCTTTTCTAAGAGATGTATATCTTTTTTATTTTTTAATTTAGGAATTAATTCAATATTCTCCCTCACTGTCATATGAGGAAATAATCCAGTCTGTTGAATCACATAACCAATATTTCTTCTTAATTCAATTTCATTTTCTTCACTAATATCCTTTCCATTGATAAAAATTCTTCCTTTTGTCGGTTTAATCAATCTATTAATCATTTTTAAAGCTGTTGTCTTTCCACAACCACTCGGTCCTATTAAACAGACAAATTCGCCATCATTCACTGTAAAGCTAATATCTTCTAAGACATGCTTATCCTTAAATGATTTATAAACGTTTTTAAACTCTATCATAAAAACACCTCACATAACTCTATTTTAGTCCTAAGATATGACTCTTTTGTGAATTTTATTTAAAAAATGTATATATTTCCTTAAACTATATATAAATCTTTATTTATATCCTAAAAATATACTCTTTTTATTATAAGATAAAACCAATTCAAAATTTGTTGAAATGAAAAAAAGAATATGAATTACTGATTCATATTCTTAAATGCAGTTGATAACATCAACTTAATTCTATTTAATTGGTTAACTTCACTCGCACCTGGATCATAATCCACAGCGACAATATTGCTTTGTGGATATTTCTTACGCAAAGCTTTAATAACACCTTTACCAGTGACATGATTTGGTAAGCAGGCAAATGGCTGCATACACACAATATTTGGTGCACCTTCTTCAATAAGCTCTATCATTTCTCCAGTTAGGAACCAACCTTCACCAGTCTGATTACCAATAGATACAACTTTGCTGGCATTTTTAGCAATCTGATCAATTGGTGTTGGTGGATCAAAACGTTTTGATGCCTTTAATGCTTTAATCATATCTTTTCTTAAGAAGTCAACAAACCAGATACCAAAATTGCATAACCAAGCTGAAGCTTGTGATGCTTCAAAATGTTCATGTTTATAACCATTATTATAGAAACAATACTGGAAGAAATCAATCAAATCAGGCATAACGGCTTCAGCACCTTCTGATTCGATAATTTTAACGATTTCATTATTAGCTGTTGGATGGAATTTCACAAGAATTTCTCCTACCAATCCAACTCTAGGTTTTTTAATATCTAACAAAGGCAATTCATCAAAATCTTTGACAATCTGATAAACATTCTTTTTAAATTCTTTCATGCTGCCATTTTTCACATTTTCCTGGCATTTTTCAACCCAAGATTCATAAAGTTTATTGGCTGAACCTTTGACTTTTTCATAAGGACGTACACGATATAATACTCTCATAAACAAGTCTCCATACATTGCACCAATAATGGCTTTTTTGGCAATCTTATATGTGATTTTGAATCCTGGATTACTTTCTAATCCTGATAAGTTAGCAGAAATAACAGGAATCTGTTCCATACCAGCATCTTTTAAAGCTTTTCTAATGAAAGCAATATAGTTTGTTGCACGACATCCTCCACCAGTTTGAGAGATAATCAATGCGACTTTATTTAAATCATATTTTCCACTATTTAAAGCATTCATCATTTGTCCTACAACCAAAATACTTGGATAACATGCATCATTATTGACATATTTCAATCCCTGTTCAACAGCATTTTTATCTACTGATGGTAAAACTTCAAAGTTATATCCTTCAGAATTCATCGCTGTTTCAATAAATTGGAAGTGAATTGGTGACATTTGTGGACAAAGAATTGTATAACGATCTTCTTTCATCTGTTTTGTGAAAGGAACTTTCACCTGTTCATATTTCTTTGATAGATCAATAACATCTTCTTTCTTTTCAATTGTAGCTTTTAAAGAACGAATACGGATACGAATAGCTCCTAGGTTACTTCCTTCATCAATTTTAATCAATGTATAAATTTTATTTCTAGCTTTTAAAATTTCAGCAACCTGATCTGCTGTCACAGCATCTAGACCACATCCAAATGATGTTAATTGGATTAACTGTAAATCTTTTTGTGATGATACAAAAGAAGCTGCTTTGTATAAACGAGAGTGATAAGTCCATTGATCAACAACACGTAATTTCAAATGTTCTTCATCTAAATAACATACACTATCTTCACTTAATACCACAAATCCTTCACTTGTAATCAAATCTGGAATGCCATGATTGATTTCTGGATCAACATGATATGGACGACCGGCCAAGACAATACCTTGCATATGATTTTCACGCATATATTCCATAGCACGTTTTCCTTCGGCACGGATATCCTGTTGACAATGATCTAATTCTTCATACGCTTTTTCAATAGCATTATGTAATTCATGATCAGTAATATTGAATTCACTAAGCTCTTCTTTGAGAACTTTAAATAAAGTCTTTTTATTATTTAATGAAATGAATGGGTTTTTAAATTTTATATTTTTCTGTTCAAGATTATCAACATTATTTCTAATGACTTCAGGATAAGAAGCGACAACTGGACAGTTATAATGATTTCCGGCATCTTCGTTTTCTACACGTTCATATGCTACAGATGGGTAGAAAATAAATGGTACCCCTCTGGCAATCAGATTTTCAATATGTCCATGTGTAATCTTCGCTGGATAACATGCACTTTCACTAGGAATAGATTCAATTCCTTTTTCATAGATAGCTTTAGATGAGCGTGCTGATAGGATTACTCTAAATTTCAGTTCAGTAAAGAATGTATGCCAGAATGGATAGTTTTCATACATATTTAATGCTCTAGGAATACCAACGATACCTCTTGGAGCATCTTCTATTGGTAATGAACGATAATTGAAAACACGACGATATTTATAATCAAATAAGTTTGGTAATGATTTAGATTTTAAAGGTAAATTGGCACCTCTTTCACATCTATTTCCACTAATAAACTCTCTTCCATCATTGAATGAAGTAATTGTCAACATACAGTTATTTGTACATTTCCCACAGTTTTTCATACTATTCTGATATGTTAAATGTTCTAGTTCTTCTCGTGTTAGTAAAGTTGTTCCTTTACCATCATCTTTTTCTTTCGCAATGGTAGCCATTCCATATGCACCCATCAATCCTGCAATATCAGGTCTGATGACTTCAATACCTGCTTCTTTTTCAAAAGCACGTAAAACAGCTTCATTGTAGAATGTTCCACCTTGCACAACAACATTTTTACCAATCTGATCTTTACTTCTTAATTTAATAACTTTATATAAAGCATTTTTAATAACAGAATATGATAATCCTGCTGAAATATCCGCTAAAGATGCACCCTCTTTTTGAGCCTGTTTCACTTTTGAGTTCATGAAAACAGTGCAACGACTTCCTAAATCAAGCGGATGTTTTGACATCAATGCCATCTCGGCAAATTCATCAATTTCATATCCTAAAGAATGCGCAAATGTCTCTAAGAATGATCCACATCCAGATGAACAAGCTTCATTTAATGTTATATCTTGAATCACATCATCCTTAATTGTGATAGCTTTCATATCTTGTCCACCAATATCCAAGATAAAATCAACATCTGGTTCAAAATGTTTTGCAGCTGTATAGTGTGCAATTGTTTCAACTTCACCATAATCCACTTTTAATGCTGCTTTAATTAATGCTTCACCATATCCAGTCACAGCCGCTTTTTGAATACGACATCCTTCAGGGATTAAATCATAGATTTCTTTCATAATTCTAATAATTAAATCTAAAGGATTTCCTTCATTAGAATTATAGAAAGAATATAAAATAGATCCTTCATCATCAATCAAAACCACTTTAGATGTTGTAGATCCAACATCAATACCAACATAAATATTTCCTTGATATTTTTTAAGATTTCTCTTCTTTGTCATAGCTTGAAGATGACGATCTCTAAATCCTCTTAATTCATCTTCATTATGAAATAAAGGTTCCAATGTATGAGCAGCTTCTGTTCCATTATCTTTTAAAGCTCTTAAATCCTGAATCAATTGTTGTAAAGAGATTGCTTCTTCAACATCTTTTGCATTCAAGGCTGCACCCATCGCAACGAATAATTGAGAATTATCTGGGAAAATAATATCTTCTGGTTGTAGATCCAATGTTTCAATAAAACGTTGTCTTAACTCACTCAAGAAATATAATGGACCACCTAAAAAGGCAACTTTTCCTTTGATGGGTTTCCCACAAGCTAATCCACTGATTGTCTGATTAACAACTGCCTGGAAAATTGAGGCAGCAATATCTTCTTTTCTAGCACCTTCATTGATTAAAGGCTGCACATCCGTTTTAGCAAAAACACCACAACGAGAAGCAATTGGATAAATACGTTGATGATTTTTAGCAAGTTCATTTAATCCTGAAGCATCTGTCTGTAATAAAGTCGCCATCTGATCAATAAAAGCTCCTGTACCTCCAGCACAAGTTCCATTCATACGTTGTTCTAATGAACCTTCAAAATAAGTGATTTTTGCATCTTCTCCACCTAATTCAATAGCGACATCAGTTTGAGGAATATAAGTTTCTATTGTTTTTGTACAGGCAATGACTTCCTGAACAAACTTAACATGTAAAGATTCAGATATAGATAATCCACCTGATCCTGTAATCACTGGATGAATCTGAATATCTGGATACTCCTGATGAATTTCTTCTAATAATGTTAATATTGTATTTCTGACATCTGAATTATGTCTTACATAGCGAGAAAATAAACATACATCATTTTCATCAGTTAAATAAGCTTTTACTGTTGTTGATCCAACATCAATTCCTAAATAATATTGACTCATAACACTTCTCCTTTTAAATATGACAACTCATTTTATAATTTTCAATCTTAACGAATTTCGACATCTTTTTCAATCATTATGCTTTATTTTAAAGTCTTAAAAATCTGATTCACTTTACAACATAGGCGCAAATATTCCTTTGTATCTTCTTCACCTAAAATCTCCAGCATCTTTTGGAAATAGTCTTCTATTTCTTCTCTTCTTTGTTGTGCAAATACTCTTCCTTGTTCTGTAATAAAGACCTTAATTTTACGTTTGTCCTGTGCATCAACAACACGCTGGATATATCCTTTTTTTGATAGAGCATTTAATACTGCCGCTACTCTTGAGCTATTAATATCAAACTGCTGACTAATTTCTGATGCATTTGCACCTTCATGGCCATCCATTAAATAAATCAGAACAGCTCCTTCGCCTCTGGCAATTTCACTGACATCATGATGACAGAACTTAAAATTCTGCTGATTCTCTACCATACAACCAATCAATTCTTTCGCATATTTATGATAATCCATTTTTATTACCTCACACTATGAGCATTTTATACAACTTTATATGATTTGTCAATTTTTTTGTTTTTTGTTGTTTTTATAAA